>CAYWKA010000022.1:0-1567 GCA_964459265.1 uncultured Candidatus Saccharibacteria bacterium | reverse complement strand
GTTCAAAGGGATTTGGTTTTGTTGAAATGTCTTCTGAAGAAGAAGCTCAAAAAGCGATTGAAACGCTTAACGGCAAAGAGATTGACGGAAAAAACGTTACAGTAAACGAAGCTAAACCCTTAGAGTCTCGTCCTCGAAGAGATTGATTTAATCGCGGAAATCGAGGGTTCGGCGGAAACCGAAGAGATCGCTGGTAAGAAAGTTGAAAAAATCCCCATAAGGGGATTTTTTCATTTCTGCTTGAAATTTATCACCGCTAATTTTAGATATTTTTGACTGTTGTTATAGTTTTAAAACAGTCCCGACCGAGAGGCATCTTGAGACACCCTCAAAAATCCCTAAATTTTTCCTTAAACCGCAGGTTCTAGACCGACTACGGGAGCCGATTCCCGCCGCCTCGTAAAGAGGGCGGTTTTTTGGTAGAATGATATATATGGAACAAGAAAATAAAAAAATAGTAATGGTTATTGCTTTTCAGGATTTTCGGGACGAAGAATATTTTGTGCCCAAAGAGGTTTTAGAGAAAGCCGGAGTTGAAGTAAAAACCGCCAGTAATCAAAGAGGTCTGGCCCAGGGAGCTGACGGGGGAGAGGCAGAAGTTGATTTATTGATTTCTGAAATTAACCTGGCTGACTTAGATGCTGTGGTTTTTGTCGGCGGGCCGGGTTGCTTGGATAATTTAGATAATGAAACTTCTTATAAGGTAATAAAAGAAACGGTTGCTCAGGGAAAAGTTTTGGCTTCAATTTGTATTTCTCCGGTTATCTTAGCTAAAGCCGGGGTTTTGCAAGGAAAGAAAGCCACGGTTTGGTCTTCGTCAATGGACAGGGGACCGGTTAAAACTTTAGAAGAGAACGGCGCTGATTATCAAGAAGAATCAGTGGTGGTTGATGGGAAAATCATTACTGGCAATGGTCCTGGTGCGGCCAAAGAATTTGGTCAAGCTATCGTTGAAGTATTGACAAAAGAATAGGAATTTACTACACTAAAGCATTGCCGCAGACAAGGGGCATTCGTAAGACCCCTCGAGGCCCAAAAGTGTTTTTTGTCTGCGGTAAAACGCAGGTTTTTTATTAAAAAAAATGCCGTTAACTAAAGAACAAAAAAAGAAAATAGTTGATAGTTTAAAGGAAAAAATGGACAAGCAAAAAGCTCTGATTTTTGTTGATTTTACCGGTTTGAAAGTAAAAGACCTTTCTGATTTGAGAAAAAAACTAAAAGCCGCCTCCAATGAAATTAAAGTAGCCAAGAAAACCCTTTTTAATATAGCGCTCAAAGAGAAAGGATTAAAAATGGAAGCAAAAGAATTACAGGGTGAGATTGCTTTGGTTTTTGGCTACGAAGATTTTATATCGCCGGCCAAAATGGTTCACCAGCTTTCTAAAGATAATCCTAATATAAAAATTTTAGGCGGTTTTATTGAAAATAAATATGCCGAAGCTGAAAAAATTATCACTTTGGCTGAGTTGCCCAGCCGCGAGGTGCTTTTGGCAAAGTTGGTAGCAACTATTTTTGCCCCCGTATCAAACCTTGTTAATGTTTTACAAGGCAACGTTAAAGGTCTAAT
>CAYWKA010000021.1:0-2174 GCA_964459265.1 uncultured Candidatus Saccharibacteria bacterium | reverse complement strand
TAATGAAAGCTATTGGTGCCAAAAATTCAGCAGTTCTAACAATTTTCCTTTTTGAGGCTGGCATCGTCGGTTTTACTGGAGGAATTGGAGGAACAATATTAGGAGCTGGTTTGGCCAAAGGCATTGAACTTTACGGACAAGCTCACCCTTTATTTTACTTTACAGCTTCAATTACACCTGGCTTAATTATATTTGGTTTAGTTTTTTCATTTTTTGTTGGTTGCATATCAGGTTTGATTCCAGCCAGAGCAGCAGCCAAATTAAAACCAGTAGAAGCCCTCAGGCGTTATGAATAAAGAAATAGTCAAATATCCCAGTCCTGTTTTAAGAAAAAAATGTGAGGAGGTAAAAGATATAACTCTGGGAATAAAAGAGTTAGGTTTTGATATGGTGGAAAGTATGCAAGAAAAAGAAGGGGTCGGCTTGGCTGCTCCCCAGGTTGGAGAAACAAAAAGAGTAATTGTCGTCCAAGCGGAAAAACCTTTAGTTTTCTTTAATCCTAAAATCACCAAAAAGACAAAAAAAACCGAGGTGGCCGAAGAAGGATGTTTGAGCTTCCCCGGGCTTTGGTTAAAGATTAAAAGAGCCAAAGGGATAGAGGTGGAAGCTTTAAACCAAAATGGAGAGAAAATAAAAATTGCCGTGGAAGGATTTCCGGCTCGCATTTTTCAACACGAAATTGACCATTTAGACGGCATTTTATTCATTGATCGGCTTAGTTTCTGGCAAAGATTTAAAATCAGAAAAAATTTAAAAACAATATAATCTTTGACATTTTTTCAATTTTGTTTTAAAGTATAAAATCAAGTAAATCTTGATTTTTTTTAGGTCTTTGACATAAAATTTTTAAGGAGGAAAGAAGAGAAGTGAACTGGCAGAATTGGTTTGCTCGAAATGCCCTCAATGCGATAATGTGGACGTCAACTTTTAAAGGCAGGAGGATTAAGAAAACTCCCGCTAGTCTGGGAATGCAATATGAAGACATTACTTTTCTTAGTAGAGGAAGCTTAATTCTTCTCAGGGGATGGTTGTGTCCTTCGAGAAGCAGTCACGTTATTATTTTAGCTCATGGTGGATTAGGAAATCGACAAGAAATAATTAATCTAGCGGATAAACTGGTAATCAAAGGTTATAATGTTTTTCTTTTTGATTTCCGGGGCCATGGAAAATCAGAGGGAAGTTGGAATTCTCAGAGTTTTGGCAAAGAGTTTGAAGACGTTTTGGGAGCTTTTGATTATCTGAGTAAAGTCCGTGGATTTACTCCTGGCAATATTGGACTCTGGGGTTTTTCTTTAGGAGCAACTGCGAGTTTGATTGCGGCTGCTCGAGAAGAGAAAATTAAAGCAGTGATTGCTGACAGTAGTTATGCTGAATTTGAGACAGTATTAAAAAGAAAATCAGGCCATCCTAAGGATTGGCGGCTAAGATACTTCGCCTTTTTCTTGAAGTGGTGTTTTGAAAAGAGCGGTATACAACACCCCAATCTTATTGAGATGGTCTCGGGCACGCAGGCAAAGTTGTTTTTCATCCACAGAGAGAAAGATGAAGTGATTCCGTCCGATGAGTTCCGACGATTATTTGTAGCCTCCGGAGGAAATGAACGCGGGAATGAGATTTGGATAATTAAAGGTGCTTCCCATTGTCAAGTATTTCAGCCTGATCTAGATGAGTACACCCAGATGGTTGTGACCTTTTTGGAAAAACATCTTTAAGTGGCCTAATTCTTTATTGATTTTAGGCCGCTATTTATTTTGGCGGTTTTTTTGGTAAAATAGGAGAATGTCGTTAATTGATTCTCTAATTGAAGAAGGTTGGCTTAAAAGCAAGAGAATAATTGAAGCTTTTAAGAAAATTAAAAGAGTTGATTTTTTGCCAGAGGATATTAAAAATTTAGCTGAGCTTAACGAGGCCTTGCCTATTGGCTACGGCCAGACCATTTCCCAGCCACTCGTAGTGGCTTTTATGTTAGAACAGTTAGAGCCAAAAGAAGGAGACAAAATTTTAGATATAGGTTCCGGCTCCGGTTGGACCACGGCTCTTTTAGCTGAGATGGTTGGGGAGCGAGGGAAAATTATAGCAATTGATATAGTGCCAGAATTAGTAGAGTTTGGGAGAAAAAATATAGAAAAATATAATTTTATCAAAAAGAGGACGGTTGAGTGTATTTGCGCTGA
>CAYWKA010000020.1:0-3215 GCA_964459265.1 uncultured Candidatus Saccharibacteria bacterium | reverse complement strand
TGAGCGATAAGAATGGAAATAATTACGCCTAGAATTGTTTTTGCCATATCTTTTATTTAAACAATTTTCTTTGGCGGAAGGTTTTGGCGGTTTCCAGGGCGATTTTCCTACCCAGTTTAGTCAGGAAAAAAGAGGTTTTTGGGTCACCGGTAATTAATTTCCTCCTCCTTAAAGTTCGCAGTTGGCGATCCAGCTTCAAAGAATCTGGCCACTGAGGATATTTTGAGAAACCGAAAGATTCGGGAAATAAATTGAAGCACTCTTTAATCAACCTTTCAAAAGTGCATTTTTCTTTGTTTTCGATGACTGAATTGACGCCGAAAAGAATGAGATTAGTAATTTTGGCCCTTTTATATAGTTCCTCAACAAAGTTTTTTGTTTTACGTTTCATTTTTTAAGGTTGCAAAATGTCTTCGGTGCGGCCGTCAATTGAAATTATCACTTCATCCACGGTTGGAAACTGCATCAAAGTATCAGTAATTTCGGCCCGAATGGCGGCTACCCGGCAGGAACCGCCGACTTGATATTCCAGCTGCTGGTTAAAATCTACTGTGGCGACCCCTTCTTGAATGCTTAATTTTTGAATTCTTACTCCGGGATTGATATTTGAAAGATAACCTTGATTTACCTCTTCCTCTGTAGCTCCCCGCAAAAGAGCTTCCAAGGTGGCCGTAGCAACAGCTTGAGTTTTGGGAACTTGCCTCTTAACGGCAACGGTTCGGGAACAGTCAAAGTAAGGTTCATTAACAAAATGAGAATCACTCAAATATATTTTTACCGTCATCATTTCTGAAGGAGTTTCGCTGACTTCCTTGAAAGTGACCGGCACTATCAGCTCATCAGCATTTTCTGGCAAACCCGACGGATTATCTTTTTCTAAAACCAACTTGCCTTTTTTGGTAGAAGGAACGGCAAAAGGAAGAGTAACCTCAAAAGGAACAAAATCTTCTGTCATCCACTCGCCTAAGGCCCGAGCCGGTTTTATTCCCAAAAGAAAATCATTGTCATCAAACAACTTGACCGGGAAATCAGCTTCAAAAAACCAATAGCCCCGGGCCTGGCCTTTAACCGAAAGCGGACTTTCAATAGATTGATTCGGCCGGGGATTATCTATCCTGATTAAATCTGCTTTTTCTAATTCATTGCCAATGTCTTCAGTAAAACTTTTTCCATCAGGCGTCTGGCATTGCTGAGGGTAAGATTCCAAAACTGGATAACCTGCCTCAACGCATTCTTCAAAGCTATTGATTTCTTCGGCCGGCTCGCCTAAAGGATAATAAAGCTTAACGGCAAAGTAGCCGGCTAAAACTACCAAAAAGGTAATAAAAAAGACTAATAATTTGTTCATATTGGCTCTTTTATTTTGACACTTTTAAGGGGTCTTGTCTATTTGGCTTGACATTTTGGCTGGCTGGTATAAAATAAACCCCAGACGATAAGTCGTAGCATCTTAAGTAAATCTTTAGTTTCTTTTGTAAATTAAAGTAGTAAATTAAGTAGGCGGCTATCGGAAAAAGGTCGCTTTTTCTATTAAGTTCATCCTGTACTTTTCGTAAAAGATACAGGATAAAATTATGGCGTTCGAAAAATCTGATCCTGAAAAAGGCTTTGCGCCCCGGGAAGCAGTCAAAGGCAACTGGAAATGCGCTGACTGCGGAACGGAAATCACTGAGCTTCCTTTTCAACCAGCTCCTGACAGACCAATTTATTGCCGGGACTGCTGGTCAAAAAGGAGACAGCAAAGAGATTTCAGGAGATAATCTCAATCAAAAAATCCCGCTTCTGGCGGGGTTTTTTGTTTTAGCTTTGTTTCTTTTGGCGCCATTTGGCTTCCAGTTCTCTGACGCCTTTTTCATCAAACCCGAAGTGATGGGCGATTTCGTGCCAAACCACCATTCTGACTATTTCTTTAATCTCTTCCGGCGTAGAAGCCATTCTTTCAATTGGCTCTTGAAAAATGGTAATTTTGTCTGGCAGAATCTGGCCGAATCCCCTGCCCCAAACGGTTTTGGGGACTCCCTGATATAACCCCAAAAGGGCTTGACGGGGCGACTTATCTTCAATAACAATAGCTGCATTGTCTATTTCTTTACGAATACGGGGAGGTAAATCCACCAAGGCCTGTTCAACTAATTTTTCAAATTCCGAACGCTCCACTTTCATCATACGCCCAGAAGATTAGCAGTAATGAAAATTTCAACGGCTGCTGCCAGAGCTAAAAGCGGCAAAAGAATTTTCCAGAAAAATTCTAAAGCATCAGACAATTCTTTTTTTATGCTTACTCCCTTTTTCATAATCCTCTGGAAAACCGTCTGGCCAATTCTTAGCCCTATGGCCCCGGCCAAAATTAAAACCGGAAGTTCTATTATGCCGTGAGGCAAAGTGCCCAAGAAAAAAACAGACCAGGAAAAATTTTGTTGGGAAAGGAAAGCCACTATGCCCAAAACCGCACCATTGGAAAGAAGAGCCAGAAAAGGAAAAAAACCGAAAATAACACCGGAAAAAAGAATGAGGGTTAAAGCTACGCCGTTGTTTAAAACGACGAAGAGGAATTGACCCAGAGAACTCATTTCAAACACCGGCTCGTAAAGTTTTCTGAGTTCTTCTAAAACCGTTTCAATTTCGTGAGGAGCAGTTTGAACGGTAAAGTAGCCGTAAAATATTCCGAAGACAAAAATCAAAATCGCAATTAAAATATAGAATTTTAATGAAAGAATATAATTTTTATATTTTTCCAAGTTTATTTTTTTCACAGATTTTAGCTATATTTTATCTCAAAACTGCTGAATTCTCCCTTAAAATCCTCCCAGATTAGCTCTAAATCCCGTACAATAGCGCCTGGAGGGCCGGATTTAGCCCATTTGAGCACTTGCCCAACTTTGGGCTTCTCCCCTTCAAAAACGGCCTCTACGCGGCCGTCAGAGAGGTTTTTAACCCAACCAGTCAGGCCTAATTCCTGGGCGATTTGTTGGGTTTTTGCCCGAAAAAAGACACCCTGGACTTGACCTGAAACAATAATATGAGCTCTAACATTTTCTGGTACTGGCATGTTTGGCTTTAGAAAGGCAATTGGTCAATTAAAGAAGCCGGGGTTGCACCCGGAATTATGGAGCTTGCTAAATACAAAAGGGCAACAGCAAGAAATATGAAAGCCACTACCCAATCAAATAAACTCATAATAATTTTATTTTACTGACATCTTTAAAAAAGTCAAT
>CAYWKA010000019.1:0-3468 GCA_964459265.1 uncultured Candidatus Saccharibacteria bacterium | reverse complement strand
TATTAGAATTTTTTTATTTAAGAGTATCAACTAATGTTCCACTCATTGAGGCGGGGAAAGTAATAATTATGATGCGTTTTAAAGCTAAAATCCAATTTGTCTCCCAGGGAGCTTGTTGAATTAATGTCATTAAAATAGAAACAACTCCTAAAGAAATTAGATAAGTGAATAAAACTCTTTTTATAAATTCGAATCGGTGCCCTATAATATTGCCCTTATAAAAATTAAAATAAACGAAAGCAGAAATAAATAAAAGAGATATCGCAAGTATCCCAAGGACATTGTTTAATGGTAATTTTTCACCTAAATTCCAAACCTCTTCAGTGAAACTTACAGGTATAGATAAAATAGCCGCCCCAACTATTACTTGAAGAGCATCTTTTAATTGAAACTCAACCATTAAAGGAGATAAAAACTTATGCAGCACCTTACCAGCTTCATCTTTAACAATGGTTAACTCCCTCAACCTTCCTCCTATCTTAATAACTCTTCTTATTGTTTTTAATCTTTCGGGCATTAATTAATTTTACCAAAAAACCGCCCAAATAAATAGGCGGAGTCATTGTCTAAATTAATCAAACAATTAAAGTGTAAAAAAGATGAAGTATATATCATTCAAAATATGTCCGGCCTTAATAGTAATATATATCTAATAAAAAAGGGAAGAGCGGGCTTGTTTGAGGACTCACCCGCTCTTATAATATTGCAACGTGAATGTTTTGGTTAATGGACGGGCTCTGCTACTCCCAGTAACTGCTTGGCTTTTCCCCACCAGGTACGAACCTCGGCATTAGACAGATCAGGATTCAACGAAACTGCTGCCAGGACCGTCTTGGATGCTGCAAAGCCGAAGGTCTGCAACTTGAGCAATAGGAAATAGGTCTTGGCTCTCTGAACAGGCGTCCAACTGTATATCCTGACCACGGTGAGCTCAGCAGAAAGTGACTGCAACTGGCTTTCTGCTTCCGGCTTTTTAATGGTTCTTTTCTCTAATTGAGCCACCAAGGCCTCCAGAATTACCGAAGGATGGAGAACGGCTGGCAAGATTGACGAAGCTGACGGAAGCAGACTACTTCCCGGAACCCTATCCAGAAGCGAAAGTTCTTGGGCTTTTTTTGGCATTTTTGACTCCTTTCTGATAGTTTTTTCATCATTTAAAGACCTTCAAGGTGAACGACACATCTCTTTTCTCCCTCCTTTTTTGTAGAAATTCAGCCCTTTAACCGAAATTATTATTGAATTTTTAGATGTCAAAGGGCTTAGTCGTTTTGATTATAAATGATAGTTTATTTTTTGTCAATATTATAGAAAAATAAGCGGATAGAAACCGCTTATTATGTACAAGGTAGCCATTTAAAATCTTAGGATATTAAAAAAAGAAAATAGAGGAGTTTTTAAAGACCTCAATTTTTCACTTATAGAAATATTCTTATATTATCTTACTCACTAAAAACCTCTTGCAGAACTTTTTCTTCGGCTAAAGTTACAACCAGCTTTGCTAATTTTATTGCTCTGTCTTGCATTTCTTCTTTAGTAATCGGTCGAATTTCATCTACTGCTGCTTTCAGAAAATCTTCTTTATCTGAAATCCCTAATTCGTCTGCTAATTTGGAAAATTTCTCTCTTAACTCTTCCTTACTCTCTCCTTTCTCATATCTTCCTCCACAACCAGTGATTGATCCAACGATTTTTTCATTAATTTTAATTGGCACCCAAAGAGAGGCGTAGCCTGCATGGCAATCCATAAAAGCAGGCTCTTTCATTGTTTTGACTAAAGAAAGAGCAGTTTTATAAGCTTCGCCACATTTCGCTTTACCTTTTTCTGTCTCCATAATCAATTTGCAAACTCTTTGAGCCCCGCTCATTTTAGTAATCAAATTTCCTTCTTTATCGGTAGTCACAATTTGTCCCCCAACGCTTTCAGCAAAATCGTCCTGCAGTTTTTGGAGATTCTGCAAAAACCACTTAGCTTCTTCTGAATATTGTTTCTCTGGCATAGTTTAAAAATTTTAATCTAAATTGATGCGACCTTTTTATAATATATTTCATTATACCAAAAAACCCCGCTAGTAGAAAGTTTCGCTTTCTCTACGGGACAAGTCGCCTCTTGGCTATAAAAAGAGGCGTCCCCTGGGGGACGCCTCCTGCACGGCTATTTGCCGCTTGGCTTTGGTTTGCCGTTCATTTATTTAGGGCTCGCTTAATGCCTCTAAGGAGAAATCCCCATAAAACAGAGGGCCTACCTTTAAAGCTTTTTGAACCCTATTAAAAGAGAGGTCGCTGAGAGACTAGCCCCGTAGGACCTCTCATAAATATGATTTTATATTAAGCCCGAAGCCTGTCAATACTCTTCAAAAAATCGCCCCCAGTACAAAAACAAAGTTTTATACGGGGCATGCTTCTTGAGAACGCGGCTAAAGCGAGCTCCGGTGATAGGATTTGAACTTATATAAAATTATTTTAGATATTCTGCCTTTTTTATATTATGCTCTTCTAAAGTTTTGCTAAAAAGAGTTTCTCCTTCCGGAGTAGAAAGGTAATACCAGTATTCACTACTTTCAGGATATATTGCCGCCATTATACTTTCAAGACCAGGGTTACAAATGGGAGCTTCTGGCAGACCTAATCTTTCATAGGTTTCCGGCGCAGCATCCACTTGTAAGGGCATGCCGATCTCTAATCTTTTCCAGAGAATATCGGCAGCCAGTTCTTTTTCTTCTTTAGTTTTTACTTCTTTTTCCAATAAAGATGCCATAATGATAATCTCTGGAGTTATCTCAAGACCCTTGGTCTTTTCCTGAAAATTAGCTTGCATTTTTTCAACGACCTCTGCCCCAGTAACTCTTAAAGGAAATTGATAAGTATCCGGAAATAAAAATCCTTCCAAGTTTTCCCCTGGCAATTTAAAACCCAACTTCTCTTCAATTTGGGCTACTGTAAAACCTTCGGGGATGGTCACTATAATTTTGGCAACGTCGCCAGAAATAATTTTTTTAGCGATTTCAGCTACACTCATAGCCGGACTTAACGAATACTCCCCGGCCTGCAATCTCCCCTGAGCCCCTTTTAGAAAAACGTAAAACTCAAAAAAACATTTGTTTTTAATCAAATCTTCTTTTTCTAAGCTTTCAGCTATCAGAAAAAGGTTGTCTCCTTTTTCAACTAAAAATAATTTTTCTTCAGCTAAAGAATAATCTTTTGCCAAGTAAATTCCCTGCCAAAAGAAAATTCCCAACCCAATGATTATTAATAGAAGAATAAATATTCTCTTCATTTTTCCTTTACGGGTTAATATGACGATCGTCAAATTAACACGTATACGTGTTACTCAGTGATGAGGGGGACGAAGATAAAACCGGGATGCTCGATTTCCTCAAACCTTTTCTGGTCTTTTTTTATAAAAAGCCAGATTGAAGAACCGATTGGAACTACCACTCTTCCTCCTACTTTTAATTGTTCTTTCCAGGC
>CAYWKA010000018.1:0-5380 GCA_964459265.1 uncultured Candidatus Saccharibacteria bacterium | reverse complement strand
CCGCTTTTAGATGTCATAATCAAAGAAGTCCCAATAGCTTCCTCTGATGAGTTAAGCCAAAAACCGCTAAGGATCCAGCCGTTTAATCTCGGCTACGACGATTTTATGGGTAGGTTAGCTACAGGCAGAATATATGAAGGGATAATAAAATCCAGCAGCAATGTTTTCGTAAAAAAGTCGTCGGGTGAAACAAAAGCAGGAAAGATAACTAAATTGTTCACTTTTAATGGGCTGGAAAGGCGGGAAGTGGATGAGGCGTCTGCCGGAGATATTGTGATGGTTGCGGGCTTGCCGGATATTTATATCGGCGAAACTATTTGTGCCGATCCGTCACAGGAAGCGCTACCGGCCATTAACATTGACGAGCCTACGATATCTCTTAATTTTTTGGTTAATAATTCGCCGTTTGGTGGAAGAGAAGGAAAATTTGTTACCACTCGGCAGCTTCGCGAAAGATTGGCAAAAGAGTTAGAGGTTAATGTCGGGCTGAAAATAGATTTTTCTTCAAGTGATTATTTCAAGGTTTATGGCCGCGGTGAGCTTCATATTGCTATTTTGCTTGAAAATATGAGAAGGGAGGGCTACGAAGTGCAGGTTTCAAAACCTCAAGTTATTTTTAAAGAGGAGAATGGAACAAAACTTGAACCGTTTGAAGAAATCACAATAGACGTACCAAATGAGATGACAGGCGTTGTTATAGAAAAAGTTTCCAAACGAAAGGGGATTATAACAGATATGCGTCCGGAACAAAACCACACGATAATTATTTTTGAAATACCAACAAGGGGATTCTTGGGATATCGCGGAGAATTTATGACAAACACGCGTGGCGAGGGAATAATCTGCAGCCAGGTTATCGGCTTCAGGCCTTATGTGGGAGAAATAGAACACCGGACAGTTGGTTCGATGATTTCTATGGCTGATGGAAAATCTCTTGGGTTTTCTCTTTGGAACTTACAGAAGCGGGGAGAGATTTATATAGATCAGGGAACGGAAATTTATGAAGGTATGGTGATTGGAAACGTTTCCAAAGGGAAAGACATGTCGGTAAATCCGACAAAAGGAAAAGAGCTTACTAATATGCGAGCGAAAGGATCTGATGAGGCGATAACATTAACTCCGCCAACAAAACTTACTCTTGAGAGTGGGTTAGAGATAATGGATGACGACGAGTACCTTGAAATAACCCCTGGAAGCATTCGCTTAAGAAAGCGATTTCTTACAGAAACTAATCGCGTCCGTGCTAAAAGACAGGAAAAATCTGAGACGTAATTGCGCAATGCCGCAAGGACATCCCAAAAACAGCCGAATTTCTTCCTAAAACGTGGGTTCAGAACTGAGGTACACAGCGCTTATATACTAATTTAACCAGCCGAGATACTTCCTTGGCCTTTTGTTTTTATGGTATAGTATGATAAGCTGGAGATAAAAAATATATAATATTATGGATCTTGATAAAATTACATCGGGCAAAAATCCGCCCTCTGAAATTAATGTGGTTGTTGAAATTACACAGGGATCTTCAGTAAAGTGCGAAATTGATAAAAATTCAGGAGCCTTAATGGTTGACCGTTTTTTATATACATCCTTGGTTTTTCCGTTTAATTACGGTTTTATTCCTCATACTCTTAGCGATGACGGCGATCCGGTTGATGTACTTCTTATTTCTTCTTTACCGGTTGTACCTGGAGCAGTTGTTCCTTCTCGGCCAATCGGAATCCTTGAGATGGAAGATGAAGCAGGCTTGGATAATAAAATTATCGCTCTCCCGGCAGAAAAAATCGATCCGCTATTTGCGAAAACAAAAAATATAGCCGAAATAGATAATTATCTCAAAGACCGCATCAAACACTTTTTTGAGAGATATAAAGAATTAGAGCCGGGAAAATGGGTAAAAGTGAAAAGATTTTTATCTAAGGAATTTGCCGAGAAGGAAATCAAAAATTCACTTGCAGAAAAAAAATAAATGGAAAAAATCGGAGAAGGCATGCAAAAATTTGGAGAAAAGATGGAAGAAACTTTTGGTGATAAAGGAAAATAATTAACAATAAAAACTGTTAAAATCTCGGTTTTGAACCGGGGGTGCCAGCCAGTTTTTTAAAAGGTCTTTTTAAAATTATTAAAAATTTTTATTAACTATGCCAGAACAACAAATAAAAATCAGAGCCAAAGACGAAGACCTCAAAGGAGCATATTCTAATATGATGCAGGTGATGCATACTACCAAAGAAGAGTTTATTTTGGACTTTTATTTTGTTTCGCCGCCGGAGGGAGTGCTTTCTTCCCGAATTATTGTTAGTCCGGGCCACCTCAAAAGAATGAAAAAGGCAATTGAGGAGAATATTACCAAGTACGAGGAGAAATTTGGCAAGATCGAGGAAGCTATGGCTCCGGAAAGTTCTTTGGGCTTCCAGGTTGAAAATAAATAAAAAACAGCTTATATTAGAATAATGGCTAAAATACTTAAAAAACCTCAAAAAACTGAGTCAGAACAGGTGAAAAAGACCAAAATCAAGGTAATTGGCATTGGCGGAGGAGGCAGTTCAATTGTTTCGGAAATTGCTTCCAAGATGACTCAAGCCAGTTTTGTGGTGGCTAATACCGATTTACAAGCCCTCAAAACAGCTAGCCGAAAAACTACCCGTTTTCCGTTTGGCTTGAGCTTGACTCAAGGATTGGGAACCGGCATGTCAGCTGAATTGGGTCAAGCGGCTGCTCAAAACGAAAGGGATAAAATAAAAAAACTTTTAGAGGGACAGGATTTATGTATTTTGGTAGTTTCTCTGGGAGGAGGAGCGGGGTCAGGAGCTGCACCGGTTTTTGCTCAAGTTTCCAAATCTTTGGGCAATATTACCTATGGAATTGTTACTCTGCCTTTTAAATTTGAAGGAGAAAAGAAAGTAGAAATTGCCAAAGCAGCTTTAGAAAAAATAAGGCCCCACCTCAATGCTCTTTCGGTTATCCCCAATGAGAGAATTTTTCAAATCATTGACAGAGCCACACCCTTAAAACAAGCTTTATCAACTATAAATAAAAGTTTAGCTGAGAGCTTAGCAGGTTTAATTGAGACTATTTACGAACCAGGCCTGATTAATATTGATTTTGCCGATTTAAGGACTATCCTGCAGGGCCGGGGAAGATTGGCTTATCTAAATACGGTAGTAGTGCCCAGAAGTGAAAAATCACCTTACGAGGCAACTGAAAAAGTTTTAAACTCTCCTCTCTATCCTTATACCATTCGGGGAGCTAAAGGAGTTTTACTCAACATTGCTGGCGCCGGAGAAATTAATCTTAATGAAGTCAGTCAGATTTCTAAAACCATTTCTGGGTTATTAAACAAAGAAGCAAAGATTATTTTTGGGATTTCTCAGGATAAGAGATATCAAGATAAAATCAAAACAACTTTATTAGCTACTGGTTGCGGAATGAAATTCTTTCCCAAAGCAGCCAAAAAGAAATCCGCCAGCCGGCGGAGAAAAAAGAAAAAAGCTCCGGCTACGCCGGTTTTACCGGAAAAACCCCGACCTAAACCTGAAAAGAAATCCGCCAGCCGGCGGAGAAAAAAGAAGAAAATTACTGTTCGAAAACCTAAAAAAATAGCAAAAAAGAAAAAAGCTCCAGTCGAAGCTACAGAAAGCCCAAAAGAAGAAAAAGTAATTGAGACAAGAATTAGAAAAAATGGCCTGCAAATCAAAAAGGAGGCCGAAGATGAAGAAAAAGAGATGTTAGAAAAAGAAAAGTTTTGGGAAAGTCCAGCTTTTCTCCGCCGAAAAAAAATTTTTAATCAATAATTTCCTTAAATTACAATTCAAAACATCGCTGAAGTTAAAGAAAATAAGGGAGCAGTTAATCTGTGGCCCTTTTTATTTTTAAAAAATTTCTGTTAAAATAAACTAAAGACACGGTCTTAGAAGTTTTCTAATGAGATATGCAAAATTACGACTTGATAATTATTGGTGGCGGACCGGCTGGAATTGCTGCCGGAATTTATGCTGCTCGCCAGAGATTAAATACTTTACTGATTACGAAAAGCTTCGGAGGGCAGATTGCCAGAAAGGCAGTAGCTATTGAAAATTATCCCGGCCTTGGGAAGATTTCTGGCTTGGAGCTGATTAAGAAATTTACTGACCACTTAAAGAAGCTTCCAGTTGATATTGTCCAAGACGCAGTAGTTAAGGTTAAGAAAACCGGTCAGATTTTTTTAATCTCTATTGAAAACAAAAAAACATTTCAAGCTAAAGCAGTCATTGTTGCTTCTGGTGCTGACCCCAGACCCTTAGAGGTGCCGGGAGAAAAAAAGTTTATCGGTAAAGGCGTGAGTTACTGTACAGCCTGCGACGCTCCCTTATTTGCCCAAAAAATTGTAGCTGTAGCTGGCGGTGGCAACTCCGGATTTGAAGCAGCTATTGCCTTGAGTAAATGGTCAAAGAAAATTTACATTTTAGAACGGGGGCCAAAACCAAGAGCAGATGAAATAAACCAAGAAATAGCTAAGAAAACGGGCAAAGTTGAAGTGCTTACTGACGTTGTTTTGAAAGAAGTTAAAGGTAAGGATTTTGTTAATTCAGTGGTTTATCAGGATAAAAAAAGAAAAAAAGAGACAACCCTGCTGGTAGATGGAATTTTTGTTGAAATTGGTTCTCAACCTGCCACTTCCTTTGTTGAAAGTCTGGTTGATTTTAATAAAAAAGATGAAATTATAGTTAATCATCATACCGGAGAAACTAAAACACCAGGACTTTTTGTTGCCGGCGATGTAGCTAACCTTCCTTTTAAACAAATAGTAATTGCAGCTGGCGAAGGAGCCAAAGCAGCTATGGCTGTTTCTAATTACTTACAAAATAAATAATATATGAATTATTCTTTCACTGGATTTGCTTATTTGACCCTTTTTCTCGCCTTAGGGTTCTTAACTTATCGTTTTTTTCAATACTGGAGGAGAGAAAGAGACCTTCTCTCTAAACTTTTCCTCTTCTTTACCGGCCTTTTTGCCTTATTTTCTTTTATGAAAACAATCGGAGGATTATTTTTTGCCAATAATCAAACTTTTCTAATAGGAACAATAAATGCCGGCGCATTTATTCAGGCTCTGGCTTTTGCCGCAATAGCCTATTTTATTATTTATGTTAAATTTCCTAAAATTTCTCCCTGGTGGGGTTTTATTCCTGTCCTTATTTTAGGGTTAGTGGCAGCAGTTTTAAACATTGCTGCTCCATCTTATCCCTTTCTTGAAGAAAGCGGAGCAATAAATTGGGGCTTTTCACCATTAGGCTCCCTGCTTTTTTTAAGGTTTTTCTTATTTTTTATTACTTTCCTTCCAGGAGTTATTATCTTTTTTCAGCAGTTTAAAACCTCAAAAGACCCCTATGTTAAAAGGAAA
>CAYWKA010000017.1:0-7336 GCA_964459265.1 uncultured Candidatus Saccharibacteria bacterium | reverse complement strand
TTTGAAAAACTAAGAAAAAGTAAAAGAGGACTTCAATGAATTTTCAATTCATTTCTCAATGAAAAAATCTTTCCGGAAACCATACCGAATTAAAAAAAGAAAATCAATCTTGCGTAATAAAATTTTTCTATTTTCAGTCCTGACTTTTATTCTTGTCGGCGCTCTTTTTTATACCCTTTTCTTTTTGGAAACCTTTCAAGTTAAAAAAGTTATTATTACTGGTGAAAGTAAAACTTCAAAAGAGGAGCTTAAGTCAAACATAGAGAATAATTTGGAAAACGAATTACTGTTTTTAAAAACTAAAAGCATCTTTTTGGTGGATATTAATAATATAAAAGATGATGTTTTAAGCAATTTCCCCCAGATAGCAGAAGTAGAAATTAAAAGAGGATACCCCGACGCTTTAAATGTAGTTGTCGTAGAAAGAAAAGAAATAGCTGCTTGGGGACTGCCAGAGGTTTATTTTTTGGTTGATGGGGAAGGAGTAATATTTGAGGAATGTTCGCCAGAGATAAAGTTAATAAAAATAGTGGATAAAAAAAATACACCACCTTTGGAATTAGGAGAGAAAGTGATTGAAAAAGATTATCTTGGAAAGATTTTAGAAACAGAGGAAAAATTAACAAGCGAGCTGAAGATAGAAGTTAGAGAAATGATTGTTTTTTTAAATGAGTTTCGGGCTAAAACTTCGGCAGGGTGGGAGATTTATTTCAGCCCAAAAGAAGATTTAGATTGGCAGCTGACCAAACTTGATTCAGTTTTAGAAAAAGAAATTCCTCCCGAAAGGAGGAAGGACCTGGAGTATATTGAGTTGAGGTTTGGCAACTTCGCCCCTTATAAGTATCGAGAATCAGTTTATATAATAAACGAAGATTGAGTAGCCAATTTTAGCTACTGGTTGATAATTATCTAACCATTGGTAGCGGCCGGTTGGTTGGTCAAATCCTGGAGCTGGCTTACCCCGGCCTCCTTGAAGCAAGGTAGCTGATACTGCTAAATAATTTCCTTTGGGAAATTCTTCTGGGTCACGACTTCCCGACCAGGGAGCAAATTTTTCTTTCAGATAATATTGAGCGTCGCCTCCGCCGAAATAGTCAACATAAATTTTATCAATTTCTTGCTCTTTGACCCAATTTTCTAACCTTTTCAGATCCTGGCCCCAATCCAAATTAGAATCCACAGTATAAATATAACCCTGATCTGGCCCACCGGCCAGTTCGTTAAAATAGGCCAGAAAATGAGGGTAAATCAAGATTACGGAAATTGCCTGCCAAAACAGCAGAACAGCTAAAAGACAATATTTTAATTTAAGATAAGGACTTTTTAGCCAATAAGCGGTAACTCCGCTGACCAAAAGAAAAGTAAAAGGAAAGACCGGCAATAAATGACGTACGCCAATATTAAGATTTGAGTAAAGCGAGCTTGCCCAATAGATTCCCGTAAAAAGGAGCATAGAAAATTCAGCAAAGTGGTTTTTTATCCAGCTAATAGCCCTGGAGAAGGCATTCTGCCAAAAAGGTTTCTTGACTAACCAAGCAACATACAAGAGAGAAATTACAGTCAAAATATGAAAAGCTAGAGGCACTTTTATTCCATAGACAATCGGGAAATAATTTTTCCAGCCAAGATTTGAAATTTCGCCAAGAAAATAAGTGGTATGACCAAAGCTTCCTCTATGGAGAACCATAAAAAGGCCAGTAAAGTATTGAGCATAAGCCCGAAGGACTGGCTTATCTGCCATCCAGAGAATTGGTTTTTGAATGAAATCAGGATAAGCCGACAGGAAAACTTCGCTATCTCTAACTTGTCTTTCTGGAGGATAATTCCAGACATGATATTGATAAACTGGCCAGATTAAAACCATGCCAATTATTCCTACCAAAAGAGCTAAGCCAACATATTTGAAAATTATTTTTATTTTAGGTTTATTCTGAGAACAAACACCGGCCCAGATAAGGGTTATGAGAGCGAAAAAGGGCACCAGTAAAACCAATGAAAACTTACAAAGCATAGCTGCGCCAAAGGCCAGGCCGGCCAGAAGGATATTTTTTTTCCGAGGATTTCTTAAAAATTTAATAAAATAATAAGTGGCAATAAAGGCACCGGCCGCTGCTCCGACGTCCGTAGTAACCAATCTGCCGTGAGCCAAAAAAGTAGGGGAGAAAGAAAAGAAAAACAGAGCCAGCAGAGCGGCTTTGTTGCCAAATAATTCCCGGGCCCACTTAAAGACGTAAAACCCTAATAAAATTAAGATTAAAACCATAGGCAGACGACCCCAAAAAATCATTTTATCTGCCGGATTGCCAGCTTGATAAAGGAAGTGATAACCAAAACCCCATTGACCGTTAATGTCTTCCTGCCAATCTTTTATTTCTGAGGGAAATTTTATATTTTTGAGAAAAAGCAGAGGGAGACCGGCTAAATCCTTGATTAAGGTTGGATGTTCAGGATTAAGACGCATGTCTTTTTGGGTCAGATAAGAGTAACCGGCGGGTAAGTGAGCCACCTCATCCATAGTGACAGAGTCACCGGCCAGGCTGGTTGTGGCCAGGACAAACATTAACAACAAAAGAAAAGCAGCAGCGATACTGGTTAATTTATTTGACATATGATTTTATGCCGTTTATTTCTTGAATTTCACCATCAGGAAATTTCAGCTTCAGTTCTTGAAATAATGCTTCATCGTATTCCATCGGTACAATGACCGTTTTCTCCTTAATTTCAATTTCATTTAGATTTTCCGGTAATAGATAAACTGCTCGGGGCTGGCCGTATTCTGTTCTTTCAATAAACATGGGAGTTTGGGCCGGCACAGGTAAGTTGTCTACCAATACTCCGGATTGATTTACTATTACATATTTTTGAGTTTCCGGGGAGAGGGAATTAAGATAATTCCCTATTTTTACGTAATCCTGTGAGAAAGCCCCTTTAACTTCGGGGAGATTAGCCCATTTGACGAAGTATTTATTAAATTGGACAAATCCTACCGCTATTAAAATAAGGCAGAAAACAGAGATTAATATTTTTTTATTTTTCACTTTTTGGCTTAACCAATTATAACTGTGCCAGCCACCCAAACCAGCAAAAATGTAGACTACGGGAATTACTCCGATAACTCTTAAGGCATGAGGGACGCCCTCTATGGTTAAGACTCCGGGCAAAAGCATGACAAAAAACCAAAGTATCAGCAATAAATAGCTGAGAGACTTTCTTGCATTTTTGACTGAGGCAAAAAACCCGATTAAAAAAAATATGCCGGTTATTAAACAAAGCTGAGGAAGGCCAGCAAAATTATGACGCCAATTGTTATCTCCGGCAAAATTGAACATGGTCAGGTGTCGGACTAAGCTTTCCCCGAAGGCCAAAATTGGGTTTGGCTGGGCAAATATAGAGACCCCAGTGGTCCGACTGACAAAATCTCCGGGATTTTGAACAAAATAGATACCGATGGGTAAGGCGACCAGGAGAGCCAAGATTAAAAAACAGACAATCTGGGGCAGCAATTTTCTTTTGAGAGCTAAAATCGGAATTATTATCAATACTGCCATTCTGAAAGCAATATAAGTGTGAAAGCCCAGGCCGAAGAATATTCCGGCAACGGCAAAGTCCCAGAAACTTTTGGTTCTCAATCCTCTAAAAAGAAAATAAAATAAAAAAACCAAAACAAAAGGAACCAAGATTGCCCGGAAACCAATCCGGGAGAAATTTACAAACCAGAAAGAGACAGCCAGAAAAAAAGAAGAGAACAAGGCAATACGTTCATCTTTAAACAGTTCTTTGGTAAGAAGATATGTCCCCAAAACAGTTAGAATTCCAAAGATGGCCGGAACGATTTTAAAGGCCCAGATGGAAATGCCAAAAATAGAAAACGATAAAGCTAATAAATTGATAAATAAGCCCTCTCGGCCGTTATTTTCGGGATAGAAGATTTTTCCTGGTTCGGAAATTGCCTGATTTCCGTTAATGGCTTCGTCAGGGTAAAGGCCCGGCGGGACGCTCGTCAAATACCACACTCTAAAAAAAACGGCTATTCCTAAAATAATCAGCAGACATATCAAGACCATCACCCCCGGTTTTTTCATGGAACTTCGCATATTATAATATTCTACCAAACCTATCTCAGAAAACCATAGAGGCCTTGATTGTTTATAAAAAATTGTGTAAAATAAGAAGATATGGAGCCCCAAAAGGAACTAACTTCAGAGGAGTTGAGGAAAGAGCTGGAGAAGTGCCAGAAGAAAGCCGAAGAATATCTGGCTGGTTGGCAGAGAGCCCGGGCAGACTTCCTGAATTATAAAAAAGAAGAAATGGAAAGGGTTTCCGGGATTTTAGAGTATGCTCTTCAAGAATTTATCTTGAAAACTTTGCCGATTTTAGATAATTTTGAAATTGCCGAGAAAAAATTACCGGAAAACCTTAAGAATGACCAACAGATAAAAGGACTTTTACAGATTAAGACCCAGCTTCAAGATTTCTTGAAAAACCAAGGAATAGAAGAAATAAAGTCAGTAGGAGAAAAGTTTGACCCTGATTTTCAGGAAGCAGTAGAAACGATAGAAAAAGAAGGAGTGGAATCCGGAACAGTTTTAGAAGAAGTCCAAAAGGGCTACACCATTCAAGGTCGGGTATTAAGACCCACCAAAGTCAAGGTTGTAAAATAAAACCCTTAATCTTAAAAATATGTCAAAGATTTTAGGCATTGACCTCGGTACTACTTTTTCGGCTATGGCCGCAGTGGAAGCCGGGGAACCAAAAATTATTGAAAATAAAGAAGGAGCCAGAACTACGCCCTCAGTGGTGGCTTTAACCAAGAAGGGCGAAAGGTTGGTAGGCATTACGGCCAGAAGGCAGCAAATTACCAATCCTAAAGATACTATTTATTCAATCAAAAGATTGATTGGCCGGCGTTTTTCTGATGCCGAGGTTCAAAGAGACAAAAAACTCTTGCCCTATGAAATTAGAGAAAGAAAAGATGGAGGAGTAGAAGTGAAGATGGGAGACAAATGGCATACCCCGCCGGAAATTTCGGCCATGATTTTACAAAAATTAAAGCAGGATGCTGAAGAAAAATTAGGAGAGAAAATTACTGAAGCTATCATCACTTGTCCTGCTTACTTCGATGACTCCCAGAGAAAAGCCACCAAGGTTGCTGGAGAAGTCGCTGGGTTTAATGTTAGAAAAGTAATTAATGAGCCGACAGCCGCTGCTTTAGCCTATGGTTTAACTAAAAAGAAAGATCAACAAATTTTAGTTTATGATTTTGGTGGGGGAACCTTCGACGTTTCTATTTTAGATGTTGGAGAAGATACTATTGACGTTAGGGCGGTTGGTGGGGATACCCATCTTGGTGGTGATGATTTTGACCAGAGAATCATGGATTGGCTGGTGGCTGAATTTAAAAAAGACCAGGGGATTGATTTGTCCAAAGATCAATTAGCTCTGCAAAGGTTAAAGGAAGCAGGAGAGCGAGCCAAAATTGAATTGTCTACCACCTTGGAGACTGAGATTAATTTGCCTTTCATCACTTCTGATTCAGTTGGTCCCAAACACCTTTATTACAAATTAACTCGAGCCAAATTAGAGGATTTAGTGAAAGATTATATCGATAAATCTATTGAATTAGTAAAACAAACCATTAAAGAAGCAAAAGAGATAAAAGAGAAAAAGCTTGTAATTCAAGATATCGAAGAGATAGTTTTAGTTGGCGGTCAAACCAGGATGCCAAAAATTCAGGAAGAAATTAAGAAATTTTTCGGTAAAGAAGCCAACAAATCCATTAATCCTGATGAAGTGGTGGCTATGGGAGCGGCGGTAGAAGCAGGAATTTTAGGAGGAGAAGTAAAAGAAGTTTTACTTTTAGATAATACTCCTCTCTCTTTAGGAATTGAGACTTTGGGTCAAGTTAATACAATTTTAATTCCTAAAAACACAACCTATCCTACTGCTAAAACTCAGACCTTTTCAACGGCCGCCGATAATCAAACTTCAGTCGAAGTCCATGTTTTGCAGGGTGAACGGCCCATGGCTCAGGACAACAAGACCTTAGGAAAGTTTATTTTGGACGGTATTCCGCCAGCTCCCCGGGGCGTTCCTCAAATTGAGGTAACCTTTGATATTGATGCTAACGGCATCTTAAATGTGACGGCTAAAGACAAAGCCACCAACAAATCGCAATCAATCAGAATTGAGGCCTCTGCCGGTCTGGCCAAAGAAGAAGTAGAAAAAATGAAAAAAGAAGCGGAGATGCACGCCGAAGAAGATAAGAAAAAGCAGGAGCTGATAGAAGGTAAAAACTTAGCTGATAATTTAGTTTATACTACTGAAAAAGTCTTAAAAGAATCAGGTGATAAAATTTCGGCTGAAGCTAAAAAAGAAATTGAAGATAAAGTGGCATCCTTGAAAAAAGTTAAAGATGGAGATAACATAGAAGAAATAAAAAGCAAAACTTCCGAGCTTTCGCAGGCAGTTCAGAAAATCGGCGCTGAACTTTATAAAACTGCCCAAGAAAAAAAACCAGAAGAGGACGAAGAAAAAAAAGGCACGGAAGAAGGAGAGTATAAAGAGAAATAAATCGATGCCAATATGCTAATTGATACTAATTATGCGAATAATTATTAGTATCATTAGCATGCATTCGTATATTAGAATTGCGCTATGAAGGATTATTATCAAATTTTAGGTATTACTCGGGGTGCTTCTCCAGACGAGATTAGGAAAGCATATCATAAGCTTGCCCATAAATATCATCCAGATAAAGGAGGAGATGAAAAAAAATTCAAAGAAATAAACGAAGCTTACCAGGTTCTTTCTAATAAAGAGAAAAGATCCCAATATGACAGATTCGGTAGAGTGTTTGAAGGCGGAGCAGGAGGAGAGCCAGGTTTTGATTTTCAGTGGGCTTGGGGAGGGCCGGGCATGGATTTTGATTTTGAAGATTTTGGAGACATTGTTGAAGAAATCTTTGGTTCGGGCTTTTCTCGAAGAAAAAAAGATCCGCGGCGAGGAAAAGACATGGAAGTTGGATTAGAGGTTTCTTTAGAAGAGATTTTACGAAGCAGGGAGAAAGAGGTTTCTTTATTGAAAAAAGTTGTTTGTCCTCGTTGCCAAGGAACTGGTTCTGAGCCGGGGACTAAAATTAAAGAATGCTTTTCTTGTCGAGGAACAGGTCAGGTTCAACAAATCAAGAAAACACCTTTTGGTTCTTTTACCAGATATACCGTTTGCCCGGAATGCGGTGGAGAAGGATTGCGGCCGGAAAAACCTTGTAATGTTTGCCGGGGTGAAGGAAGAATAAAAAGTGAAGAAAAAATTAAAATTTATATTCCGGCCGGAGTAG
>CAYWKA010000016.1:3500-8592 GCA_964459265.1 uncultured Candidatus Saccharibacteria bacterium | reverse complement strand
TCGGCCATTGCTGGAGTTAAACCTGAAGATTTAGACATTACCTTAGAAAGAGATATTATTACCGTCAAAGGAAGCAGGGAAAAACCATACGAAGAAACGGGTGATTATTTTACCCAAGAATGTTTTTGGGGCCCTTTTTCTAGGGAAGTAATCTTGCCGGTTGAAGTGGATCCTGATAGAGCTGAAGCTGCAATGAAAGATGGGATTTTAACCATCAGACTTCCTAAAATTTTAAGAGAAAAGAAAAGAAAAATAAAAATAAGGATGTAAAAAAAAATAAAAACCGCTTTTAAAAGCGGTTTTTATTTTGTGCGGACGGTGGGACTCGAACCCACACGCCTTTCGGCATAGGATCCTAAATCCTACGTGTCTTCCAGTTTCACCACGTCCGCCTGAAGCTATTTTAACTTATTTAAAACAAAAATCAATTCCGCCCAAAAACGGGATTGATTTTATTTGGGGTTATTAAAATCTAACTTTCTTACATTCCCAAGATGTTCCTGGCAATAGCCGGAATAGCTTTAGCTAGGAGAGCGACAATCAAGCCGGCGATGGCAAAGATTATGTAACTTCTACCGCTATTAACCTTCTCTGCATTTCCACCAGCCGTGATGATATTGAAAGCACCTACAATAACCATAATGGCAGCAACAGAAATAACAATGATGAATATCCAATCAGTCACAGTATAAATAGTGTCCACAATACAGCAACTTCCGCAAGTATAACCCGAAAGGTTTTCAAAGTCACAATCTGCACCTTTGGCCGGGCAACTAAAACCAGCATTTGTCCAATCGGTAGTGGTCAGATTGTGACGCATTGTACACTTGGTTATCTCGGCTGGAGGTGTTTGGGCTAAAGTCATGGCCGGAGCCACCAGTAATCCTAGAAAACTAATTAGAACTAGAGCGGTTAAGATTTTTTTCATCTTTATTTATCTATTTTAATTTTTTCCGACCTTTATTTTTTTATCAACCCATTAGGGTAATAATAATTGAAGGAATAATTTTGGCTAAAGCGGCGATAAAAAAGGCAATTAAAGCATAAATTATATAGTTTTTGCCGGCTGTTACTTTTTCCGTTTCACCACTTGACATAATAATATTGAATCCTCCCCAAACAAGAAAAGCAACAGCTAAAACCATAATAATAATGGAAAACCAATTAATAATCATCTTCACTCCGTTTAACAGGCAAATCATCCCACGAGCATCAGTTTGATAATAGGGAGGGCTTCCGTCATCACAAGTAATACTTTCTTCGGCCGGACCAACAGTTTTATTTTTAGTCAAATGGCAACCGGTAGGAAAATCGTCTTCATCGGAACAATCGCAAGGAGAACCGGCAGTACAGTTTACTGTATCGCCGTTACTGTAAACTGTTCCAGAATATATTTTACCGCTTGACCAGCGTAAATCATCTACTAATTTACAACACTTTATTGTACCAGCTTGAACGGTTAGCGGTGTCATTCCCGCTACTAAAAAAGCAAAAAGAGCTAAAATCAAAAAATATTTTTTCATATACCCGAGCATTAGCGAAGGGTGAAGATGAAGATTTATCTTCATCGCCTTCGGGTTTAAAACTTATCCTCCCACTCTTATTCCTAAAACATCTTCCAGCACGGCAATCAAGCCCTTAGCTAACAAAATAATCGCTAAACCAATCAAGGTAGAAATGATAATAGTTTTACCGGTAGCAATTTTCTTTGGATCACCAGCCGCAGTTAAAAGATGAAAGGCTCCGATAATAACCATCAAGGGGACCACAATTACCGCAATGTTAAAAATAAAATCAACAATAGCGTCAATCAGCTCTCCAAAAGTTCCGTGCTCAATAGGGTTCTCAAATTCAATTCCATTAGCTAAAACAGGGATGGAAACCCCTAAACTAAATAAAATAAAGATGATAAGAAATTTTTTCATGTTACCTTATTTTACCAAAATTAATCCCCAGTGGTAAAGACCCGCTTCAAATTCCTTTTCTATCTTTAGACTAAGCTCTTTAGCTATTTTTTTAATTTCTTCTACAGAAACCCATTCTACTTCCGGAGTCAAGGGATTATCTTTACCCCAGTCAACCGCTAAAATTTTTCCACCGGGCTTCAAAACTCTTTTACCTTCTTCCAAAACTATTTTTTTATTGTCACACTCAAATAAAAGATTGGTCATTAAAACTAAATCGCAGGAAGAATCAGAAAGTTTTGAACCACGTGCTGCTTCTACATCAGATTGAATAATTTCAATATTAAAAAGGTTCTCTAATCTGGCCCGACTTTTCAGGGCAGAAAGGGGCTCCTCTAAAATATCTATAGCATAAACCTTGCCTTCCTCCAATATTCTGGCTAAAGGTATTACCCAACCGCCACTGCCCGAACCAAAGTCAGCAGCCACCATGCCCTCTTTTAATTTTAACTGTTTTAATATTTCTGATGGATTTAAGAAACCTGTCATAGTATCGAAATTATAGACAGGTAGTCGAAGCCACTTTGTCTCCTTCGCCTAAATTCATTATCCTGACTCCCTGGGTAATTCGGTTGAGTTTGGGAATGGAAGAAATTTTAGTCCTGATTACCTGTCCTCGTTGAGAAATGACAATCAAATCTTCTTCATCAGCCAAAACTCGAGAGGCAGCTAAATTACCGGTTTTGGCAGTAATTTGGGCGGTTTTTATTCCTGATCCTCCCTTGCCTTGGGGGCGGTACTCTTTTAAATCGGTGCGTTTTCCGTAGCCGTTTTCTGTCACGACCAATAAGTAATTTTGGATTTTGGACGCCGCCCCTCCACCGCCTTTTGGATTTTGGATTTGAATCGGGTCCATGCCAATTACCTCATCGCCCTTCTTTAATCTAATCCCTCTGACGCCGCTGGCCGCTCTGCCCATTGGCCTCACTTCTTTTTCTTTAAAACGAATACTCTGGCCCTTTTTAGTTACTAATATTAATTCGTCTTCTCCGGTAGTTTTTCTGACTCGCCTTAAAGTATCTCCCTTTTTTAAGGAAATGGCGATTAGGCCTGAACGACGAACATTTTCAAATTCCTCTATGGCGGTTTTTTTAATTATACCATTTTTAGTAACCATCGCTAGGTATTTTGTTCCCAGGGCTTCGTCTTCTTTGCCTAAAGGTAAAATGCAGAGGATTTTTTCTTCGGGGGAAATCTCCAAGAAATTAAGCAGTCCCCGGCCCTTAGCCACCCTGGCACCTTCGGGGATTTCATAAACCGGCGTACGAAAAACTTTTCCCGAATCGGTAAAGAATAAAAGGTTATCATGAGTGTTAGCATCAACAAAATGTTCTACCACATCGTCCCCCACGGTTTTCATGCCGGCTATTCCTTTGCCTCCTCTTTTCTGAAGTCGGTAAGTGGCGGGATTAATTCTTTTAATATAACCGCCTTGAGTTAAAGTAATAATGGTATCTTCAGAAGGAATCAAGTCCTCCTCAGCTATCTCCCCTACTTTTTGAGTAACCACTTTAGTCTTTCTTTCGTCGCCAAAAATTTCTTTCAATTCTTTTAATTCTTTTTTAATTATTCCTTTTATCTTCTGGGGACTCTTCAAGATAGCGGCTAATTCTTTAATTCGAGAACGCATCTCCTTTAACTCATCTTCAATTTTTTTCCTTTCCAATTTAGCTAAAGCCGACAGCTTAGTTTCTAAAATAGCATTGGCTTGAATTTGGGTAAGGCGAAAGTGCTTTATTAAATTCTTCTGAGCTTCCTCACGATTGGCCGAATTTTTAATGGTTTTGATAACGGCATCAATGTTGGCCAAGCACTTATGAAGCCCCTCTAAAATATGGGCTCTTTCTTTGGCTTTTTCCAGTTCATATTTGGTTCGGCGGGTTACTACTTCTTTACGATGTAAGATGAAATATTCCAGCAGCTCCACCAAGTTTAATACCCGGGGTTGAATTCCGTCTACTAAAGCTAACATGTTCAAATGGAAGCTTTTTTGAAAATCGGTAAATTTATAGAGTCGGTTTAAAATTTTCTGAGGGTAAGCGTCCTTTTGAAGCTCAATAACAATGCGGAGTCCCTCTTTGTCTGATTCGTCCCTAATATCTTTAATCCCTTCTATCTTTTTTTCTTGAACCAAATGGGCAAACTGCTCTACTAAAGCTGATTTCTGGACCTGGAAAGGAATTTCGGTAACGACAATCTGTAATCTACCGGTTTTTTCTCTCTCTATAATTTCTGCTTTTCCCCGAGTTAAAATCGGTCCCTTCCCTTGAGAGTAAGCCAAAATTATTTCTTTTCGGTTAAAAATCAAGCCGCCGGTAGGAAAGTCAGGTCCTTGAATAAACTGAAAAAGGTCTTCGGTAGTGACCTTAGGATTATCTATTAAATAAGTAGTAGCGTCGCAAACTTCAGAAAGATTGTGAGTGGGAATATTGGTAGCCATGCCTACGGCAATTCCCAGGGAGCCGTTCAATAAAAGCTGGGGGAGGGGTGAGGGCAGAACCGTAGGCTCTTTTCTGGTTCCATCAAAATTATTAACAAAATTAACTGTATTTTTCTCAATGTCTTTTAGCATCTCTTCGCCCGTTTTGGATAGTCGGCACTCAGTATATCTCATAGCAGCCGGCGGATCCCCATCAATACTGCCAAAATTACCTTGACCTTCAATTAAAGGATAGCGAAGAGAAAATTCCTGAGCCATTCTGACTAAAGAATCATAAACGGCCATGTCTCCGTGGGGGTGGTAGCGACCGAGGCAAGCGCCGACAACAGTTGCTGATTTTCTAAACCTGGCATTGTGGCGCAATCCTTCTTCCAGCATAGAATATAAAATTCGGCGGTGAACCGGTTTTAGCCCGTCTCTAACATCGGGCAGAGCCCGGGAAACAATCACTGACATAGCATAATCAATGTAGGACTCTTTCATTTCTTCAGTGATAGCTCGGGGTTTGATAAAACCTATCTCAGTATTTTTATTTAGTTTTTGTTTTTTTTGGGGCATTTTATTCAGTTGGTATTTCTCCCTGTTCTTCTTCGGCCTGTTTCAATAATTCTTCAAGTTCCTTGATAGTGTCTTCGTCAATATCGGGTATTTCAATTTTGGGCATTTCTTCCCATTGTTCCTGCAAAAT
>CAYWKA010000016.1:0-3400 GCA_964459265.1 uncultured Candidatus Saccharibacteria bacterium | reverse complement strand
TTTTAATTTATCTCAATGTTTTAATACAATTATTTTTGCTTCTTCCGGAGAAATATCCTTGCTTTTTATAGAAAGCTTATTGATGGGCTCAATGTTTTTTATCCCCATAACTTTCAGAAGTTTATCTAATCCGTCAAGTTTGATTTTGGTTTTTAATTTTGGTATTTGATAATGCATGGGGATAATTATCCGAGGCTCAATTTGGGACATTACTTTTATGGCCTCCTTGGCTGAAATAGTGTAAACTCCGCCAATAGGAATCATCAAAACATCAACATTACCTATTTTATCCATTTGCTCTTCAGTTAATTCTTTCTGGCCAAAATCTCCCAAGTGACAAAGACGCAAGTCCTCAGCTTCTATAGTATAAATAATATTGGGACCTCTTTCTTGACCTTGTTTTTGATCATGCCAAGCAGAAATTCCCTGAACAAAAACTTTTTTTATTTCATATTCGCCGGGTTCTTGGATTAAAAAAGGGCTACCTTCAACTCCTTTGATATTGTTGTGGTCAGAATGGGAGTGGGTGACCAAAACAATATCAGCCTGAAGTTTGGGAAGCCGCAGGCCAATTTCTTCTGAAAAAGGGTCAATGACAATTGAAGTCAGCTCGCTTTTATTATGGCGAGCTTCTATTTGGAAACAAGATTGTCCATGCCAAATAATCTGCATTATACTTAATTTTATCACAAAAATAATTCGGTTTCAATTGTTGTATCTGTGGAAATTTTATGTTATAACCTGATATATACATATGAAAGAGTTAATCAACAACAATGAGCTGTTTAAACCTTTGAAAGTAGGTGAAATTGTGGAAGGAAAAGTCATTGGTAAGGGGAAATCTTCTATTTTCTTAGATTTGCGGACCGTAGGCACAGGTATAATTTACGGTAAAGAATTTGCCGAAGCCAAAAACCAGCTAAAAAATATAAAGCCGGGAGATGTTGTTTTTGCTAAGGTTGTTGATTTGGAAAACGAAGAAGGTTATGTTGAGTTATCGGTAAGTGGGGCCTCAAGAGAAATAACTTGGACTAAGCTGGTTCAGTTAAAAGAAAAAGGTGAAGCTATGAAAGTTAAAATTTTGGGAGCTAACAAAGGCGGGCTGACGGCTGAAATTTTTGGGATTCCCGCCTTTTTACCGGTATCCCAATTAGATAGCTCCCATTACCCTAGAGTAGAAAAAGGAGATCAGGCTAAAATTTTAAAAGAACTCCAAAAATTTATCGGTAAAGAACTGAAGGTAAAAATTTTTGATTTGTCTCCTAAAGAAGGGAAGCTTATTTTGTCTGAAAGAGCTAAAGAAACCGAAAAAGTAAAAAAACTCTTAGAAAACTATAAAGTTGGAGATGTGGTGGAAGGTGAAATTACCGGAGTTACCGATTTTGGCGCCTTTATAAAATTTGGTTTAGAAGGACTGGAAGGATTGATTCATATATCCGAGTTAGACTGGCAATTAGTAGAAGACCCGGCTGAAATTGTCAAAACTGGAGAAAAAGTAAAAGCTAAAATTATTGATATTACCGGAGATAAGGTATCTCTTTCTTTGAAGGCCTTAAAAAAAGATCCTTGGAAATCACTCGAGAAAAAATACAAAAAAGGCGACCAAGCGAAAGGAAGAGTGACCAAGTTTAATCCTTTTGGCGCTTTTGTCCAAATTCTATCAGAAAAGAAAGGTGATCTAAAAATTCAAGGTCTTTGCCATATCTCGGAATTTGGCACTAAAGCCAAAATGGAAAAAACTTTAGAGGTCGGCAAAGAATATGACTTTCGCATCCTCTCCCTTGACCCCGAAGAGCACCGTATGAGCCTGGAATTAATAGCGAAGAGGACTTCGTCCTCTTCTTTACCTTCACTTCCATAAATGGAAGTTTAGTGAGCAATGAAAATGGACATTTTAGAGGCAAAGAAAATTGAAAACGAAAACTTCAAAGAGGCGATTAAAAGATGGCCTCGTTTTTTTGAAAGCCAAACTTTTATTGATGACCAGAAAACTTTAGAAAAATACGGTATCGGTATTCCTCAAAAGAAAGGGTTGCCCTTGGGTTATTTAAAACTCTGGCCCCAGGACTTTATTGTAGAGGAGATTACCAGACAAGGAGAAGTAGAGACGGTTTTCCCAGAAAAATTTTTGAGCACCAAGAAAGATTTTAATAGAGAAGATCCCATAATTTACGCCACCTTGGTTAAGTGCGGCGTTTCTACTATTGAGGCAGTCGAAGAATTAACTAAAAGATTGGATTTGGGGCCAAAAAACATCAAGTATGCCGGGATTAAAGATAAGCACGCCATTACCTCTCAGCGGATTTCTATCAAGAAGGGGGATATTGAGAAACTTTATCAAATTTCTTCTTCTAATTTTTTTCTGAAAAATGTTTTCTCCGGAGAAAGAGAGGTTTATTTGGGGAATTTAATTGGGAATCAATTTACAATTTTAATTAGAACAGGTTCTGATTTTAAAGAAAAGGAGTTTTTAAAAAGAGTAAAAGAAATTGAAAAAAATGGTTTCTATAATTTTTTCTATTTACAGAGATTTGGAGTACCTCGATTAACCAATCCTTATTGTGGCCTTCAGGTTTTGAAAGGTAATTATGAAAAAGCAATCTTTACGGCTATTTGCCGGCCGGGAGAAAGAGAGTTGGTTTATTTCCAAAGTTTAAGGAAAGAAGTGGAAAAGTTCTGGGGAAAGTTGGAAGAAATTGAAGAGATTTTAGAATTTTTTCCTTTAACCTTTCAAAATGAAAGGACTTTAATTAATTACTTAATAAAAAATCCTGGTGATTTTATCGGAGCTCTAAATCAGATTCCTAGAGTGGTTCAGCTTTGGCTGACCTCTCTGGCTGCTCTTTTATTTAATAAAACTCTCTCTTTTTACATTGAAAAGGGGGAAAAGCCACCGGAAACTCTTCCTTTGATTTTAACTCCCGATGAAAAAACCTGGGCTTTTTATAAAGAAATACTAAAACAACTTGATATTTTTTCTATTACTTTTGCTTTGAAAAATTTAAAACCTTTTCCTTTTATGATTTTAAAAGAGAGAGAACAAAAAACTATTGAAAAAGTAAAAATAATCAGCCAGAAAATAATCCCCCATGGTGTAATCTTAAACTTTGCTCTGCCCAAGGGCTGCTATGCTACCACTTTCTTGTCGCACCTGTTTAATTTAGTTTCAGGAAATTTACCAAAGAAGTTTTCTAATTTACCTATTGATACTAAAGCCAATTTAAACCAACCTTCTTTGGAAGAAATCTTGAATAAGTTTTCTGAAGTGGTTTCTTCGCCCTCTTGGCGATATTTGTGGCGAATTTATTAATGTTAAGAGCGCCTCGTAAAATGAGGCGCTCTAAACTTCAAGATTAAACTTTAATCACTCTTTCCTTTTCAGTAAGAACCTCTATTCCAA
>CAYWKA010000015.1:0-8676 GCA_964459265.1 uncultured Candidatus Saccharibacteria bacterium | reverse complement strand
GATGACTATCTAAAATTTTCCGGAAAACCGGTCTCCCTATTCTACCAAAACCATTGATAGCAACTTTTATCATTTTACGTTTTGATTTTTAATAATTTAGTTATTTTTTCTTTATCAAAGCCAACCACTACTTCTCCGTTGATCTCCACCACCGGCACTTCCATTTTACCGGTTTTCCTAACCAGCTCTCTTTTAGTTTTTTCATCCCGGGAAACATCTACCTCTTTAAAGCTTATATTATGTTCTTTAAAAAACTCTTTCAAAGTAAAACAATAAGGGCAACCAAGAGTAGTATAAAGTTTAACCATATTTAAGATTATTGACATTGGCCTCCGCTGGAAGAGCCGGTCTCCAGACCAAAACCTGGCGAAAAGGCAGCGTCAGAAAGAGTTTGATCGCACTCAGAAGGTGGAGTATTAAATGCTTGGCAAACGGCTTCTTTAAATTTCTCTGGCGATCTTGAGCTTAAATTTACTATTTCGTCATTGATGACAACTGTCGGGGAACCCTGGACTCCATATCTTTCATTAAGGTCGCCCTGCACATCAAACTTTGGGAAACAATAAGGTGGTTCTGGACAAGTTGAACCAACCCAAGTACTTTTATCGTTATATTGGCCGGTGATATTATATTCTTGGTCGGTATTAGATATACAAACTGCCAGCTCTGTTCTGTCTATGTCGGCTTGAGAAAGGCATTCCTCAAAATTACCATCGGTCACAAAACAACTTAAATAATCATAGTATTTTTCCTTTTGTTCTTTCTGAATACAATACTGCCTTAAATTCTCATCGATTTCTTGTTTTTCGTGCATTATATAGTCAACGAAATATATTCCCATCTCGGCTTTGTCTTTTAACAAACCGTAAACCGGCAAAAACATTTTCTGGGCCTGCAGACCGTAAGGACAGTAACTCATCACAAAAACTTTGACGTCAGGAGCATCTCTCTTTTGAGTTTCAGGAGGGGTTGTTTCTCCTTCTGCGGAAGCTCCCTCTTGAGTTTCCTCTAAATTATAACCTCCAGGGAATAAGAACTTTCCGTCTTTAGTTACATAAGAATCGTATTCTTGCTCAGCAACCTTAAGACGAATTTTTAAAATATCCCCCTCTTCTTCTACACTCACCAAAGAAGCGTCATATCCTCCAGTTAAAGCATCCTTATTCTCGTTGATATAATTTATTGCTTTTTCTGCTATCTCTTGAAAAGCAGCGGCTTCCTCTCCAGGGGTCAGCTGCTCTATTTTCCCCTGATTTATATAGACGAGAGCGCCGCCAACAAGGAGCCCGGCAATCATTATTGAGATTGGAATTAAAATTTTGTTCATTTTAATGAATTAAAAAATTACTAAAAGGTTAAGGGTATATTCTTTAGTCTACTGTAAAGCCTATTTTTTGTAAATGCTATTTATCTCTTTAAGTAGCTTATCAATATCTATACCGTACATCTGGCAAATATCACCAATTTTCAAATTTTCCATTTCCGACTCAGCAAAAGGACAACTCAAGCAGGGCAAATTATATTTTGCCAAAAATTTTTCAGCTTCCGGATTCTTTAAAATCTCAGCTAAAGTTGTATCTTTTGTAATTTGGGACATTAAGTTGCCATCCAACCACCGTCAATTACTGTTACAGAACCAGTAATGTGTGATGAATTTAAATTTATCTGAGGGTACTTACCGAGGGTGACACTTCGGAGCCCCGCTTCCGATAATATATGAATAACTCACTAAACCTGTAAGGCGGGGCGAGAAATAGCAGCAGCTGGGGAATAACCTTTGTTTTTGCTTCTAAAGCTGACTGCGTGTCACCTGAGGGAAGGTGCCCGAAGAATATTTTATAAAACTATCCAGCCATCCAACCACCGTCAATTACTGTTACAGAGCCAGTAATGTAAGAGGAAGCGTCGGAAGCCAGAAATAAGACTAAATTTGAAACCTCCTCCGCTTTTCCCATTCTGTGCATAGGAATCATAGCTAAGGTCTGCTCTAAAATCTTTGGATCGTCTTTAGTTGAAGCTACCATTGGCGTATCAATAGCTCCAGGAGAAATAGCATTAACTCTGATATTGAAAGGAGCTAATTCTACTGCCAAGGCTTCTGTCATTGCTACTATACCCCCTTTTGAAGCACAATAGTGAACAATAAGGGGCATTCCTATACCTACTTGGCCCATAGCTACCGAAGCAATATTGACTATTGCGCCGGATTTCTGCTTGATCATCTCCTTAGCTACTGCCTGAGCACAAAGAAACTGACCCTTAAGATTGATATCTAAAGTTCTGTCCCATTCTTCTTCTGTCAAATCAACAAAAGGTTTAAACTGACAGATTCCGGCGTTGTTCACTAAAATATCTATCTTTCCCCATTTATCTACAGCTGCCTTCACCATATTATCTACATCCTCTTTCTTAGTAACATCGCACCTTATCGCCGTTGCCTCTCCTCCGTTTTTCTTGATTTCTTCAACCACCTTCTCGCATTCTTCTTCCGAAATATCAGAAACCACTACCTTAGCTCCGGCTCCCGCCAATTTCAAAGCATGGGATTTCCCCATTCCCCTTCTGGCACCGGTAATAACAGCTATTTTATCTTTTAAATTCATAATTTGAGTTATTATTTCAATAATTGTTACTAAAACGACCTTTTTTATTGACTAATTTAGATTATATCTAATTCAGACAAACATTAAAAGCTCTGGTTTAAAAATCAGAAGAAGTCCTAAAATTAATATCAGCAATCCCCCGATTAAAGTGGCCCAGTAATTATATTTTTCGGTAAAGCCCACCCTGTTCAAAGTAATTATTGCTAAAGAAAAAATAATTAAATCATCCAGCATAAAAACAAAAGTATAAAGCAGGAGATAAAGATAGTGGTTCAAGATAGAAATCTGATTTAAGGTAAGTATTCTGGTATAAATAGCGGGCAAGCCAGCTGAACAGAAAAACTCAACTAAGTTCACCCCCAAGGCCAAAAAAAGAAGACCCCCTATCGTTACCCAAGTCAGGGGTGAAGTAGCTATCTTTTCGGCTCTTTCTTTCAATTGCATCCTCTCTTCAATTTTTGAACTGATTCCCAAAACTTTACAAACTCCGGGGTGATAAGTAATAAAGTTTTTAATTTGCCAAATTCCTACTCCTATGGCAAAAATCCCGATAATCATTCTGGTTAAATTTACGTAGGATATAGCTAAAAATAACTTTAACCAGGCAGTTAAGATCAGGTAATAAATTATACCTGAAGCAAAAATAAATACTCCTCCCACTAACCACATTCTTTTTCTGGAACGAGTATTAACCAAAAGAGCAATTAAAAATAACAAAACCCACATGGCGCAGGGATTTAATCCGTCCAGCGCTCCCAAGGTTATGGTTAGTACCGGCAGAGACATTTTTGAAATATCGATCGTTTTATCCAAGAAAGGAATTTTCACCTCTTGAACAACTGGTTTTTCTTCTCCCAAGCATTCTTCTAAGCAATTTTCTATCTCATTAGCAATCTGTTGGCTAAAACCAATAAAATATTTACTAGGAGTAAAGGTTACCGGTACCAAACCCCACTCTCTTTCTGGAACTTGATATTTTTTATAAAAATCTTTTAGAATTTCCTGATTTTCCTGGCTGTATATTACTTCGTACTGCTTAATTTCTATCTGAGGATATTTTTCTTCCAATTCTTCTAAAAATTCTTTTTCTGTGGCGCAATGCGGACAGATTGCGCTATAAAAAAAATTAACCTCAACTTTATTTTGGGCAAAAATAGGGTTAAAACTGTTTAATAATAGACTAATAAATAGACTAATAAATAGAAGGGAGAAAAATAATTTTTTCATATATTCAACTGATTATTCCACTACCCAAGAGCTCCTTCCCTTTATAAAAGACGGCTGACTGACCGGGGGTAATTGCTCTTTGGGGCTTATCAAAAATCACCGTATATTTTTTTTGTTCTTTGTTCCGTATTCTATGTTCTATGAGTATGGCTGGCGCAGCTTTGTGGCGATAGCGAATTTTTGCTTCTACCTTTAAAGGAAATTTGGGCTTATTTCCCGAAATCCAATTTACCATTTTAACAGTTAATTCTTTCCCTAACAAGTCTTTTTCATTTTTCGTAACAACCAGAATATTATCTTTTAAATCCTTCTTTAAAACAAAATAGGGACCTCCAGGAAGTTTAATGCCTTTTCTCTGACCAATAGTATAAAAAAATAACCCTTGATGCTTACCCAATGTTTCACCTTGGGTATTAACAATGCGACCTGGTTTTAATTTAAGGTGCTTTTTCAAAAAAACATTAATGGTGGCGGGAATGAAACAAATCTCCTGGGATTCCGGCGCTTCAAAAGCTGGTAATTTAAACTTTTTAGCCAAATTCCTAACTTCTTTTTTAGTATAATTGCCGACCGGAAACAAAATATGCTTTAACTGTTTTTGATTTAGCTGCCAAAGAAAATAGGACTGATCCTTTTCTTTGTCTCTCCCTTTTAATAATTTTCCTTTTTGGAAGCGGGCATAATGTCCGGTAGCTATATAAGGAGCACCTAATTTTTTGGCCAGTTTCAGTAAAAACTCAAATTTTATTTCTCGGTTACAAACTATGCAGGGATTCGGCGTCTGGCCTGCTTTATATTCTTTAAGAAATCCATTAATAATCTTTTTTTGAAATTCTTTCTTCAAATTTAAAACTAAAAGGGGAATTTTTAGATTTTTAGCTACCTTTCTGGCATTTTTTTCTCCTTTCTGAAAACGAGGAACATCAGCCAATTTCAAGAAAGCTCCAACCACGTTGAAACCAGCCCCTTTCAAAAGGGCTGCTGCTAATGAACTATCTACCCCGCCTGACATGGCACAGATTACCTTTTCCGGTTTGTTTTTTTTCATGACTTCAGAAAACCGCTCACAATTAAATTTATCGCTTCTTCTTCGGTAAGACCCCGCATCCTTAAATAATTCAGTTCTTCTTCTGAAATTCTTCCAATAGAGGCCTCGTGGGTAATCTGGGCCAGTTTATTCTGGCAAATCAGTTCAGGTGTTAAAGAAATTTTGGAATCTTTATCAACCAATAATCCCTGACAATCCAAGTGCCCTTTGCTTGGAGATTTAGCTATAATGGTGCTTTTAGCTTCAATTTGACCTTTCTTTTTACCTACTAATCTTAGCTTTAAAATTCCTTGCGAATTTTTTCCTTCAAGAAAAATTGATTCTTTTAACTCTGTTTTTGAATTGAGACCGTTAATGACAAGGTTTGCCTGGACAGAAGAGCTTTCTTTATTATGGAAAGCAGTAATTAAACGGAGATTCTTGGGGGGCAATAAATTCTGATAATTATAAATTAGCTTAGAATCCTTCTCTAAGATAAACTCATAATTTGGTTCAACAGAATCTTTTTCTCCCCATTTATGAAAATGATTATATTCTAAGAAAGCACCCTCTTTAAGAATAAGCTTACCTTGAGCTCTGTGGCTACCGCATAAATTCCCCCTCACCGCATTACACAAAACGTTAGCTTCAGTTTTAATATTTTTTTCAATAACCAGCAAGTTAGTTAAGTTTTGGGAAATTTTTGGAGAAGCTATAGTTACGCAAGTTGTTAAGGGGAAACTTGTTTGTTTTTTTACCCAAACAAAATAACCTTCTTTTGGTTTTTCCTTAAACCATTTTCTTGTCCAGTTAAACTTTTCCCAGGCCCGAGGGCTGGGTAAAATAGTAACGCCTTTTACCTCAAGGATTTTTTTTACCTTGTGGTCAAGCTGCCAGTAATTGGCATTTTTTACACTTTTCATAGCCGTACTTTTTAATTACCCTTAAAACTTTTCTATAATCCTTTTCCTTGCAAATAATTTTTCCTTTCACTATAACATTGGTGATTTTTGGTTTAAAAAAATTAAGGATACCCCCCGAATGAGTAATAAATAGTATCGCGACCTTCATTTTTTTTCCTAAAAATTCTTTTTTTATGATTTTGGCAACTTTTTCTATTTTCTTAATATCTAAACCGGAGTCAATTTCATCAAAAATTACTAATTTAGGATTTGAAGATAAAACCTGCAGTAATTCTGAAATTTTCTTTTCGCCACCGGAAAAATCTACGTTTATTTCTCTTTCTAAAAGCTCCTTCCCTTCTTCAGGTTGATAATCTTTTTTAAAAGAAATTCTTTCTAAAAGTTGAAAGAGCTTCACTCCTTTTATGGCCGGAGGCGATTGCCAAGTCAGGGCAATTCCTAACTTTACTCTCTTTTCTGAAGGTAATCTGGTAATATCTTTTCCCTGGAAAATGATTTTTCCCTTTTTGATTTTATATTTGGGGTTTCCTAAAATAACTTGAGCCAAAGTGCTCTTTCCCGAAGCATTAGGGCCTAAAAGAGCTTGGATTTCTCCAGGCCCTATTTTCAAATTCACCCCTTTCAGTATCTCGTTTCCATTAGCTGTCACCAACAAATTTTCTATTTTTAGCAAAGCGTTCATCTTAAAGCATTTTTTTCTTTTTTAATTTTAATGACTTATCAAAGTCATACTCTATTAAGCCGCTGTATGGCACTTCAACTTCAATAATATCCTTGTCAGATATTTTTTCAATATACTTGATTGTTGACCTCGCGGCATTATGGCTTGCCACGACTAAAACACTTTTCCCTTTCTTTAAGTCTTTTTCAATATATTTTTTATAAAATGGTATTGTTCTGTCGTATGTATCTTTTAAACTTTCACCACCTGGCGGTTTTATGAGAAAACTTCTTCGCCATAAGTGCATTTTTTTTGCGCCGTATTTTTTAATTAATTTTGCTCTACTTCTTCCTTGTAACTTGCCGTAATATCTCTCATTTAATTTTTCAGTAACGTAAACAGGGATGTCATATTGGCTTATATCTTTAAAATTTCCCCAGTCTTTCATTCTGCCCGGGTCAAGATGAACAAAAAGAGGGTACTTTTTATCGTATTCTAAAATTCTGGCTACTGTATCCATATTTCTAAAAAGGATTGAGCAGTAAATTTTATCAATTTTGAATTGAAATATCTTTTTAGCAAGTTCTTTTGCTTTTCTAAATTGACTTTCTGCCAAAGGGGTATCAACCCATCCGTTGAATCTGTCATCTTTGTTCCATTGCGATAAAAGATGTCTCAATAAGAATAATTTTGCCATAAGTTTTTGAAAATTATTTTTTAATTTCTTTTTCTATTTTCAATAATCTGTTATACTTTGCCATTCTTTCCGGTTTACTGGGGCCGCCGGCCATTATAAAACCCGTTCCTAACCCCACCGCTAAATCAGCGATGAAATCGTCTTTCGTTTCTCCTCCCCGGTGCTTAACAAAAACCTTCCATTTTTTTTTCATGGCATATTTGGCAGCTTCAATTGTTTCGCTGACCGTCCCTACCTGATTTGGTTTTAAAATCAAACCGTTACAGGCCTTCTTCTTCGCAGCTTCCTTTATTCTCTGAAGGTTGGTCACTAAAAGGTCGTCCCCAATAATAGTGACTTTCTTGCCAATTTTCTTTGTAATTTTCTGAAAGCCCTGCCAATCTTCTTGAGAAAAAGGATCTTCCAGGGCTACTATCGGGTAATTTTTACAAAGTTCCAGATAGAAATTTAAAAGCTCTCCCCTGCTTAACTTCTTTTTTTCAAGATTATATCTCCCTTTCTTTAAAAAAGTGGAGGCAGCAGCATCAATAATCATATTTATTTTATTTCCTCCGGCTTCCGTCAGTAAATCTAAAACTTCCTTAGTTTTTTTGATTGGCGGAGTAAAAGCTCCCTCCATGCCCAATCTAGTTGCTCCTTTCCCGTATCTTTTTTTAAAAACTTGGCCTAATTTTTTATAAATATTACTCGCTGTTTTAAATTTTTCTTTAAAAGATTCAGCCGGGAAATAAGCCATAAATTCCTGGAAGGTTAAATCTCTTTTACCGTGGAGCCCGCCTTCAATAAACAAAACGCAAGGTACGGGAAGCGCTGGCTTGGTTCTGGCAATTTTTGAAATCCATTTCCATAGAGGTAAATTATTTGTTTTAGCCCCGGCCCGGCAAACTGCCAGAGAAACTCCAACTATAGCGTTAGCTCCCAGCTTGGACTTATTTTTAGTTCCGTCCAGCTTCTGCATTAAATTATCTATTTCTTTCTGCCGACTTACATTTTTACCTTTTAATTTTGGGGCAATAATTTTATTAATATTATTTATAGCTTTCTTTGGGCTTAAAGCTACAGCTTCATATTTTCCTTTAGAAGCACCTGAAGGAACCCCGGCTAAAAATTTACCAAGCTCAGTAGTTAACTCTACTTCAATTGTTGGATTACCCCATGAATCTAAAATCTCTCTGGCTTTTATTGAGTAAATTTTAGAGTTTTTATTCATAACTGAGGCAACTTCCGAGTCAAAAGGTAGATAATAAATAAGTAAATTCAACAAGAGAGTAACTCATAATTTATTTGAGGTTTTAGTATAATAATAAGACGATTCGGATAAGGGACGGGGTAAGGCTAAAAGAAGTGTAATAAAAAGAGTAATGCCAATAACAATAAAGCCTGTGTCTCGCCATATTGGGTCTAACTTTAAAAAGTTAACAAGTAAAAAATCAAGGAGAGTAACTAATATTGTAAATACAAGAGAAAGAGCTATGCCCAGGGATTTCCTTTTAACATAGGGGTCTTTTGAGGTTTTAAACTGCTGAAAAAAGATAATA
>CAYWKA010000014.1:0-12058 GCA_964459265.1 uncultured Candidatus Saccharibacteria bacterium | reverse complement strand
CATCTATGACTCAGCCGGCAACCTGGTTAAATCAGCCACTGTTTTTGAAAGCGCAGGCACACAATATATCTCTGCCACCACCCTGACCAACGGCAACGTCCTGATTGCTTATTCGGATGCCGGCAATTCAGGTTACGGCACCTTTGTCATCTATGACTCAGCCGGCAACCTGGTTAAATCAGCCACTGTTTTTGAAAGCGCATACACAGACTATATCTCTTCCACCACCCTGACTAACGGCAACGTCCTGATTGCTTATCGGGATGTCGGCAATTCAAATTACGGCACCTTTGTCATCTATGACTCAGCCGGCAACCTGGTTAAATCAGCCACTGTTTTTGAAAGCGCATACACATGGTATATCTCTGCCACCACCCTGACCAACGGCAACGTCCTGATTGCTTATCGGGATAGCGGCAATTCAGGTTACGGCACCTTTGTCATTTACCAGGGTAGTGGCGCCAGATTTTCCCAGGATTTAACAGTAGACGGCAATGTCGGCATCGGGACGACAACACCAGGGGCTCTTTTAACAGTTGGTTCAGGCAATAAGTTCCAGGTGGACAGTTCTGGTAATCTCTCTACCTACGGAAACATCACCGGTCTGCCTACCCAGGGAGATGGTTCAACCACAGCTACCGGAGCCCAAAACAATGTTACTTCTTTAGTAGTAGCTTCAACTACCAACTTTGATGTTGGCAATCTTATCTTTGTTGATAATGCTGGCACTGACTATTGGTCAAGAATTACCGCCGTACCAGATGGAACTCATTTAACCTTAGAGCCAGCTGTTTCAGCTGACGATTCCGCCCCAGTCACCGAATACACCACTCCTTCGATCGGTTCTTTAGCCAATATCCAAAACAGATTTGACAAAGGTTACTTCTTAAACGGAGTAGTTACTGGCTCTGGCACCACTACTTATGCCTCAGGGTTAATTACCACTACTACTGGTGACTTAGTTTTGAACCCAGCTGGCAATGTCGGCATCGGGACGACAACACCCTCTGTTGCTTTGGAGCTGGGCACTGATAAATCCTTCAGAATCACCGGCGGCACTTCTTTTCCTGGTTCACCTGTTGAAGGTCAGATGTTCTTTAGAACTGACAATAAACAACTTTATACTTATGCCGATTCCAAATGGCAGGCGGACAGAACAGTGGTGACAAAAATTGTGGCGGCTGATGATTCTCAAAATAAAGAAAAAGCAGATTATGTGTGTAACGGGACAAATGACCATGTTGAGATACAGTTAGCTATCGATGCTCTGCCGTCTACCGGCGGTGAAGTTCGTCTGCTTGACGGCACTTACAATCTCGCAGATACCATTGACCTTGACACTAACCAAACTCTCAGGGGAAACGGCAGAAATACTATTTTAACTACTTCAACTGCCAACCTTATCTTTCTCAGTGCTGTCGGTACATCCGGCAATGAGAAGACCGGGATAGTCATCACCGACCTACAAATAGATGGCGGTGTTGGTGCGGTAAGTAACTATGGAATCTACTTTGAATATGTAGATTACTCCTTTATCGGGAATGTCTATTCGAGAAGACATTCTAATAGCGGCATTTACCTAACTTTATCCTCCGACAATACCATCACAAATAATATATGCCAGGCCAATGTCTTTGACGGTATTAAGTTATACAACTCCTGTAACAGCAATATCATCTCAGACAATGTATGCCAGGGCAATGTTATGGGCAATGGCATTACAGTGACTACATCGTCCAACTACAATACCGTCACAGGTAACTTAGGTGAGGGCAACGGTTCAGCTTGCGTTGAAGTATACCGCTCCGACTATAATACTGTCTCGGGTAACACAGGCCAGGGTAGCGTCAGTGGTACTGCCTTTCATATATACGAAGGCGACTACAATACCATCTCGGGTAATACAGGTCAGGGCAATGCTCAGGATGGCATCCATATGTACGGGTCCAATCATAACACCATTACTGGCAATACCCTGACAGAGAATTCGCAGACTGCGACTAATACTAGTGATGACATCTACCTAACTAACTGCGACTACAACAGTATTCAGTCCAATGTTTGTGGAGCAGGAGGATTGGCAAATGTACCAAGATATGGAATTAATATATCCAATGCTGCCTGCGATGGCAACCTAGTTACCAACAATGATATCTACGATGACGGCTTCGGCACGGGTTCTTTAAATGATTCTGGCACTGGAACAGTAAAATACGGTAACAGAACCGGTGCCGGTTCAACCGAAGAATACCTTTTTAATGTTAAAGGTGCTTCCTCTTCCAACGCTCTCACCGTCACCCAATCAGGAACAGGAAAGATTGTTGATTTGGTCGGTGATTCAATAACTACAGGCACGGGCTTGGCAATGTCACTTGATGCTCTTTCCACCGGCTCAGGCCTAGTTATTGATTCCACTTCCACAGCTTTTGCTGGCAAACTTTTAAATCTTACAGCTTCCGGAGCAGCTGACACTACCAGATATGGAGTTTATTCTGCTTTGAGTGGCGCTGGTGGAGGAAGCTCCACCAACATTGCTGGTTACTTCTCAGCTCAGAATGCCACTAATAACTACGGCTTAATCGTTGAACACGGCAATGTCGGCATCGGAACGACGGCACCTAGTGAGAGATTAGAAATTGCCGGAGGAGTTGGCTATAATTTAAAAATTAACACTTTCATCTTGAAGCCCCTTTCGAGTACGGAATTAGGATTATATGATTCGGGGAATAACCAGGTTGTAGTTTTTGACGAGGGTTCAAGTCCGATCGTCTGGGAACAAACTCTAAGCAGTCAGTTTGCCCAAGGAAGTTTTTATCAAACCACTACTTCAGATGACCGAGTTTTTTTAGAGAAAGATGGAGATGGAAAATATTACCCCAGCGGTACTTTTACCTCTTCTATTTATAATTATTCAGGCGAAGGTGACTTTATCCAATTCAGAACCACTACTAAATTGCCTTCTCCTACTAAGATAACCGCCCAAGTTCAGGTTTCTGATGATGATTTTTCAACCATTAAAGATTCAATAATTTTGGAATTAGTTAACGATACTTATACCTATGACGTCTCTTCTTTGAATAACGCTAAATCAGTGAGGGTGGAATTTGATTTTCAAACTAATGATACTTCTCTTTCCCCTGAGCTCATCCACTTCGAAGTTTGGACTGATTTGATAGAGAATTATTCCATTGCTGAGAACGGCTCACCCGCCGAGGACGGTAGCCTCACCAATATAAACGGATCTACAACGAACCTAAGCGAATCGTTATTTGCCCAAATTCGTGAGGCCTTAGCTTCGCTTGGGCTTTGGATTGAAAACGGCATTGCCCAAGTTAGAGAGTTAATTGCTGAGAAAATTACTGCCAGAGAAATTCAGACTGAAAAATTATGTGTTGATGATATCTGCATTGATAGAAATCAATTAAAGGAGCTGTTAGGAAAAAACAGTGCTTCGGGGAGTGAACAAAATTGCCAGTCAGCAGCCGAGATTTGCGATGGTTTAGATAATGATTGCGATGGCTCGGTTGACGAAGATTTAGGTCAAACTACCTGTGGGGTAGGGGCTTGTCAAGTAACAGTACAAAATTGTCTTAATGGTGAAGTCCAAACCTGTACTCCTCTGACTCCTACTGAAGAAATTTGCGATGATGGTATTGATAATGACTGCGATGGAAAAATAGACGCTGAAGATGAAAATTGTCAAGCTCTGCCATCGATTCCTCCTGCACCAGTTTGTGATTCAGAGCATTTAGATTTGTGTGAAACCGAAGCCGACTGCTTAACCGCCGAGGGTTATTGGTACAACGAAACCTGTAATATTGAGCCCGAAGCGCCAGTCTGCACTCCTACTGAAGAAATTTGCGATGATGGTATTGATAATGACTGCGATGGAAAAATAGACGCTGAAGATGAAAATTGTCAAGCTCTGCCATCGATTCCTCCTGCACCAGTTTGTGATTCAGAGCATTTAGATTTGTGTGAAACCGAAGCCGACTGCTTAACCGCCGAGGGTTATTGGTACAACGAAACCTGTAATATTGAGCCCGAAGCGCCAGTCTGCACTCCTACTGAAGAAATTTGCGATGGGATAGATAACAATTGCAATGGTCAGATAGATGAAGGTGGGGTTTGTGAAACAGCCGAACCACCCACTGAGGAACCACCCACTGAGGAACCAAGTGGACAATAAAATCTTAATTATGAACTTTCTTGAAGAACTAAATGAACTAAAAAAAGTTTTTCTTCCCTGGATATGTGTTTGGATTGGGCTTTCTATTTTCTTTTTTGGATTTGGGCTCCAGAAAACCGAACTTTTCGGCTTGAGTATTTATTATCCTCATCCTTCTTTGCACTCCATTTCTGCTTATTTTTTGGAAACAGCCAAACAGGACCTGCTGTCAGAGGAAGTTAAAATAGTAACCCTTAATCCCTTAAACGCCTTTCTATCTTTGATGATTATTTCCCTGCTCTTAGCTTTTATTATTAGTTTCCCACTTTTTCTTTACAAGCTGATTAAATATCTTAGCCCCGTTCTTTATCAAAAAGAAAAAAAAGCCGTATTTAAAGCTTTATTTCCCAGCGCCTTTTTATTTATTTCCGGCTGTTTCTTTGCTTATTTCTTGTTGATACCCTTAACCTTTAAAGTGCTTTATGACTTTGCCATAGCGATTGAAGCCGAGCCATTTTTCTACATAGCTCAATTTATTACCCTAGTTTTAGGTTTGATGATAGTGGTGGGGATAATTTTTTTGCTTCCTATTTTTATGAATTTACTGACTAGATTTGGAATAGTTGAGGGTCAGTTTTGGAAAAAAAATTGGAGATATGCCATTTTGGTTTTCCTAATATTTTCTGCTATAATTACTCCAGACGGAACTGGCATTACCATGCTATTATTATCTTGCCCGATGATTGGACTTTATTTTCTGGGATGTGTTCTAAGTAAATAGACTAATTTCCAATTAAAAGGTCGAGGCAAACATAAAAACAAACTTAATAATACTAAAATGTTTGGACTAGGAATTACTGAAATTATAATAATTGCGATTGCTTTGGCAGTTTTCTTTTTTGGTGGAAAAAAGGTAGCAGATTGGGCCAGAAACTTGGGAAAGTTTACTGGGGAATTTAAGAAAGGAAAAATGGAAATCGAAAAAGAACTTAAGAAGACAGAAAAAGAGGTCGAGAAATTTAAAAAACCAGAAGAAAAATAAAAACACGAACTGCAGAAGCGAAATATGAAATCAGAAAAGAAGATAAATTCTCAAAGAAGAAATTTCTTAAAATATTCGGCCTTTGCTATTGGAGGATTTTTGGTTGGCAAGTTTTTGGATTCTATTCCGGGACTATTTTCTTCAAGGAAAGGTTTTGAAATCGTTGGTCCTCAAGGAGAGGAAACCAAAATCTTTGAGAACTTCGTAGTTAAAGAGACTAAAAAGGAATTGAGTTTTTATGACAAGAAAGGGTATGAAATATTTGTTATTGAAAAATAAGCAGAGCGAAACCGAGCACATAACATGTATTATGTTTATCTTATAAAGAATTCTAAGACAGATAAGACTTATATAGGATCTACTAATGATCTTAAAAGGAGGATACGAGAACATAGAAACAAGGAACCAGACCTGATTTATTATGAAGCCTATAAAAATGAAACCGATGCGAGAGAAAGAGAGAAAAAATTGAAGCAACGAGGTTAAACGGTACGGAGATTAAAAGAAAGATTAAAACATAGTCTTATGTAGGTTATGTGCTCGGTAAAGGTCGAATTCATTTATAATTAATAATTAACTTCTTTTGAAAAACCAGATTGGAGGTAAGAATCCTGCCGAAAAGTTTCCTCTTAACATAAGGCAGCGATTGTTACCAAAGAAAAGTGACAGAAAAAAATAAAAAGAAAACTCAAGAATGTAAACATCGGTGGGCTCCACTTACTGCTAAGGTGGGAGAGAAGATCACCCCGACTTTAATTTGGGCTTGCTTAAAGTGTGGAGAGTTAAAGGTAGGGAAGCAAACCATCAGAATCTCCAAATCTAGATTGGATATGGGTACCCTGCCCATCAAGAACATCGGCACAGGAGGATTTAGTTTTTCTGCAGGAGGAGTTTTGGATGTGGGAGCAATACCAGGTGGCGTTAGGACAGTTTCTCTCACCTTCATCATTGACGGTGGCGGCTCGGCTATCACTACAGGACAGAAGGGACACCTTGAAATCCCTTTCGCCTGCACCATCACCGGCTGGACTATACTGGCCGACCAAGTAGGTAGCATCGTAGTTGATGTCTGGAAAGATACCTACGCTAACTTCCCCCCTACTGTGGCTGATACCATAGCTGGCTCGGAGAAGCCCACTCTATCCTCAGTCCAGAAGAATCAGGATTTAACCCTCACAACATGGACTACAGCAATAGCTGCTGGAGATATATTAGCCTTTAATGTTGATAGTTGTAGCACAATAACACGAGTAACGCTAAGTTTGAAGGTGGTTAAGAGCTAAAATGGCATATGCTATTGTTGAAAAGACTGGATGCGTAGTCCATAAAGGTAATGTTCAACTACGGCTGGACTTCTTTCTAGAGCCTGGCGACCCACGTTATGAGGATACCTATATCCCAGTAATAGGCCCCGAAACCGAGGAGCCGACTGGCGAATGTCGGCTAATTCCCTTTCACTCACATTTCATTTATCTTCCCCCGACCTTCACGGATAAGGATATCGAAGCTGAGATAGCCTTCCACCTGCCTAACTTTTACAAAGCCTTTCAAGATGGATGGGATAAAGTTGCTGGTGGGATGAGACACGGCTGGGCAATTGAGAAGCGTATTCCACCAGAAGATTACTCACAAGATGCTAAGAAGGTAGCCCAATGCCAAGATAGGGTTGATAGTCTAACTGAATTCTCATACAAACCAGAAGAGGAGGGAGAAGGCAGGGAACATCCTGCTACGGCGATTGACGTTGGGCCGGGGGCTATCAATAGACCTAATAGTTATGGCAGTGGCAATACTATGATTGCCAAGGGAAATCCCGCCAATGACACAGGTGCTCTTGATACCTTTGAGGTTTGGGCTTCAGGTCCAAGCATGACGGGGACCAACAAGGTTGGTACTTTCTATGGTTCGGGGACTACTTATACGAATAGAGATGGCGAAACCATAGGAACAGTTGTCTACGGTGCAAAAAGGACGTTCACTGGGCTTTCGATAGCTGTTGCCATTGGCGATTTTGCCGGCATATATTACTCTGCTGGCTCTATTGAATATGACGGGTCGAGCGGGGTGGGTGTTTACATCAAATCTGGTGACCAGTTCGGTACAGGGGAGCAAACCTATTCCTCCATAGGAACTACGGACATAAGCATCTATGGCTCAGGAGCTACATTAATAGCCCCTACTGGCATTACCCAGCCAGCCATAAACATAGGTTCTACCACAGCCCGAATCAATGGGAAGATAAGTGATGATGGTGGGGCTTCCTGTGAGGCTAGGTTCAGGTATAGGACAGGGGAGACTGAAATTCTGAGACCAAATGCTGCTGGGAGCGAATGTGGTATTGGTATTCAAAGTGGTTGCAGTGCCTGTCCCGACCATTATACCTGCGTAGATGAAGAATCTGCCGATGATAATACTTCCTACGTTAGGCATGAGGGGGGAACTCAGAGAGACCTATATGCTTTACCTAACCATTCTGGCTCTGGAACTATAAATAAAATTACAGTTCATGCCCGCTGCAAGCACTACTATGCTAAAGCAGAAAGTGGAGTGAAACTCTCCATTCGCACTCATGATACTACTTACGACGGAGACCTTCAGGATGCAGAATTAGACTGGACAAACTATTCTGAGGAATGGGAGAATAATCCTAATACTGATGCCCCCTGGACATGGGAGGAGATAGATGCTCTTGAGATAGGCGTGGCACTTGTTGGTAGTGTAGATGATGGGTATTGCACTCAAGTTTATGTCGAAATTAAATACTGGACAATAACCGATTGGCAGAACACCCTAGAAACAAATGATGAATACTATGAGGATTTAACAGGCCTAAACCCTGGGACAGAATATGAGTTCCAGACTCAAGCTAAGAACAGTGTAGGTGAAGGCGCATGGAGTGAGTCTGCATACTTTGATACTTTAGCAGGAATACATTCATTTGGAATTATCTTGGGATAATCTATGGCTCCAACTAAGCATCTTTTATAGAGAAAATCCGGTAAATGGGGTCAGCTCTATTTTTCTTTTATTAAATAAAAAACAGCCCGTGAGAAGCTGTTTAAACTCCAAGATTTAAAGATTAATATTCCAGTTTTATCCCCAGTTTTTCAGCGAGTTGATGAAGCCACTTTTCGTGACGGTCAACCTTGGCAGTGATAGCTATGTATTCTTGTCGGAGATTGTCTACCAATTTTGCTAATTTATCAACGGAAACAGTCAAAGATCGGACTGCTTCTCTAAGACCGATTAAGTCTTCTTTTAAGTCCTTAATATCTTCTTTCGTAGCGAAGATTCCTATCATCCTTTGGATATCTTTTTCTTCAAGCATATTACGATTTCATTGTAAATTTTTGAAAATATGATGTCAACCCCGTTAGAAACTGCTTATGTGGTATATCTATGTTTTACAAAACAATAAAAGAAAGTGGTATATCGGCTCCACAAGAGACTTGCGAAAAAGAATTTTAAGGCATAATTCAGGAAAAAATAAATCTACAAAATACGGTATCCCTTGGAAACTTATCTATTGCGAAATCAGCCTGAATAAAGAAGATGCTAGAGCGCGAGAAAAATATCTTAAATCAGGAATGGGCAGAAGATATTTAAAAAATAGATTAAAATTCTTTTTCGCCAAAAGTTTCTAACGGGGTCAAGTAGTAAAAAATTAAAACTATGTTTACCTCTACCGCATTAATAATTATAGCTTCTTTTTGGGGCGGTTTCATAAGGGGACTGGTCGGTTTTATCAAACATCAGTATTCCTATAAAAATGTGCCTTTCAGGCCGGGATATTTTGCGGGGATGATGATAGCAAGCGGGATAATTGGATTGGTCTCAGTTTGGTCGATTAAATCAGTAGGATTTACCTTTGAAGACGTCTTTTCACCGGCATTAGCTTTTATTATCGGCTATGCTGGCGGGGACTTTATTGAAAACATTTATAAAATTATTATTAAGAAATCAAACCTTTATGAGTGATACTTTAACTAAAATTTCAAAAATTAGTATTTATCTCTTGGTTTTTCTTTTGCCGATTTTCTTTCTGCCCTGGACAGCAAATATTTTAGATTTTAACAAGCAAGCTCTGCTTATTTTTTTAGTTTTCCTTTCTTTGTTTGGCTGGCTTTTGAAATCTTTGAAGGAAGGAAAAATAAATTTAAATTGGAGCCATTTTAATTTGCCGATTACTGTCTTTTTAGTGATAATAGCCATAGCTACTTTTTTTTCTTCCTATCAATATGGTAGCTTCTGGGGTTGGCCCTTAAATGTCGCCTCTAGCTTTTTAACGATTTTAGGGTTTTTAGCACTTTATTTTTTAATTGTCAATATTTTTCAAAGAACGGAAATTTTTGGGATTTTATTTACTTTGGTTTTTTCCAGTTTTTTGGCAGTTTTATTTGGAGGTCTGCAGCTCTTTTCTAAATTTCTTCTTCCTTTTGATTTTACCAGAATTTCCTCTTTTAACACGATTGGCTCAGTCAATAGTTTAGGGGTATTCGCCGCTCTGCTTTTGCCCTTGATTATTTCCCTGATTTTTATTTCAAAAAGGGTTATCAAATTTCTCTTGATGGTTTTTGGACTGGCAATGCTGGGTTTAATTTTCTTGGTTAATTTTTGGGTGGCCTGGATTCTGCTTTTAATCGGGATAGCAGCAATTTTAATTTTTGGGATTGCCCGACGCGAAACCTTCCAAACCGGCTGGCTGGCGCCGTTAATGGTCCTTTTGGTGATTACTCTATTTTTTGGGATTTTCCGAGTTTCTATCCCGGCTTTACCGGCTACTCCTTTAGAAGTTTCTCCTTCCCAAACCACTACTTTTAATATTGCTAAACAAACTCTCAAGGAATCTGTCCCTAACTTATTTTTGGGCTCAGGACCTTCAACCTTTATCTATGATTATTCCAAGTTTAAGCCAGAAATCATAAATCAAACTACTTTTTGGGAGATACGGTTTTCTTCCGGGGCTTCGGAAATTTTAGATAAATTGGCTACCACCGGGATTTTGGGGCTAATTTCCTTTTTGGGAATTTTGGGAGTATTTTTGTGGTTAGGATTTAAAGGATTAATTAAAAAAGCGGCCAAAAGAGATTCTCTCTGGATTTTTAGCTTGGGTATTTTTGCCAGTTGGCTGGCTGCGGCAGCCGCCCTCTTTTTCTACCCTACCAATTTCTCTTTGGGCTTTCTCTTCTGGATTTTTACGGCCAGCTTTATTGCTTTCAGTGACTCCAGAATAAAAAGCTGGGAGCTTAAACCTTCTTCTTTGGCTAATATCGGAGTTTCCTTCATTTTCATTTTTATCTTAATTCTGGGAATAGGAATTTTTTTCTTGGCTGGCCAGAGATATATTGCTGAAGTTAGATATTCCCAGGGGATAGAAGCCCAACAAGCCGGGAATAATCAGGTTTCAATGAATTATCTTTTAAGTGCCATTTCTCTTACCGGAGGAAGTCAGGATAATTATTGGCGAGACTTTTCTCAGGTTTGTCTCTTCAGAATTAACGAAGAACTTCAGAGAAAGAATCTGTCTCCGGAGGAACTTTCCCAGATAGTGAATCCTTTAGTCAGCGATGCGGTTAATTCAGCCAAGCAGGCCACTGATGTAGCGCCAGCCAATGTGGCTAATTGGATAGTGAGAGGTTTTGTTTATCGCAATGTCATTAACTTAATTGGGGGAGCTTCCGACTGGGCAATAACGTCTTATCAAAAAGCAGTGGAATTAGAACCGACCAATCCCTATATTTATACTGAGCTTGGTCAGGTTTATTCAGCTACCGGGGATATGGAGCAGGCTAAAGAGCAATTCCAAAAAGCCCTGAGCTTAAATGAAAATTATTCCAACGCCAGATATTTCTTGGGATTAATTTATGATAAAGAAGGCAAAAAGAGCCAGGCGATAGAGGAGTTTGAGAGGATTGTTGAATTAAATCCCGGGAATGAAGAGGTAAAGAAAATTTTAGCAAATTTAAGAGAAGGCAAAGCCGCCCTCGAGGGGATAGTAGAATCTACTACTCTTCCGATCGAAGAGTAACTGATAGGAAAGTTAGAAGAAAGGTGAAGGGTTGACAAATTTTTGAAAATGGACTAAAATTATTTTTACTGAGTTTAAATTCCTTAAAGCGTTTTTTTAACACTTGATTTCTTATTTGTACTAAAACTAAATAGCTCTATTGCCCTAAAGAGAACAGAAATTAGGGTATTTTATTTTGTTTTTTAAAGCATGGATTCTCTTAATATTAAAAATTTTGGGAAAGCCAAGGTTTTCCTGCCCCTACCCTATTTAATCTCTATTCAAAAAGAGAGCTGGCAAAGGTTTTGGGAGAGAGATTTAAAAGAGCTTTTTCAAGAAATTTCACCAATCCGAGATTATACCGAGAAAGAGCTTGAGCTCTGGTTTTTGGATTACAAGTTAGATGAGTCAAAATATAAAAATGATTTGGAGGCAAAGAAGAACAATGACTCTTTTGAGGTCGCTTTGCGAGTAAGAGTAAAATTAGTCAATCTTAAAACCAAAGAGATTAAAGAACAAGAAGTTTTTTTAACTGATTTCCCCTTAATGACAGAAAGGGGAACTTTTATTGTTAATGGGGTAGAAAGAGTAGCTATTTCTCAATTAATTCGCTCACCGGGGGCGTTTTTTACTACTCAAACTACAGGTAATAAAAATCGTTTCGGAGCAAAAATTATTCCCAATAGGGGAGCTTGGTTAGAATTTGAAACAGACAATTCAGGTTTTATTGGAGTAAAAATTGACAGAAGAAGAAAAGTAGCCGCCACCTGCCTCTTACGAGCTTTTGGCGTTGATAAAGATTCAGATATTAAGGAACACTTCCAAGACGTTAACAAAGGCG
>CAYWKA010000013.1:3058-12280 GCA_964459265.1 uncultured Candidatus Saccharibacteria bacterium | reverse complement strand
TGAACCAAAAAGGTTTTACTCTCATTGAGTACGAATGCTCAAAGAGCAGAGGGCGAAATGAGGGTTTTACCCTCATTGAGCTATTAGTAACCACCGGCATCATTGTGATTATTTCCTCTATTTTTTTAGCCGATTATCAAACCGGCCAGAGACAGTTTGCTTTAGAAAGGTCAACCCATAAATTAGCCCAGGATTTAAGAATGGCCGAAGAACTTAGTATGTCAGCTAAGAGTTACGATTGCCCTCTGGGTTATAAAATGAAAGGTTACGGAATAAATTTTACAACCGGAGATGATTATTATTTGCTAAAAGCTAGGTGCGAAGACGAGGCAACTCCCGGTTTTTATAATGACCAAACTATAGGAGAACCAATAGATTTAGAGAAAAGAGTAAAAATTTTAACATTAACGACCAATCCTCTGGATGTCTTTTTTTACCCTCCGACGCCAAAGATAGATTTAGGAGTGACGGATATGGCCGAAATTACTCTTTCTGTAGAAACTGACCCAATCCGAACTCAATCTGTTATAATTAATAAAGCAGGTTTAATCAATGTTACTGACTAAAACAGCGACAGAACCATATGAAATCCAAGGCCTTTACTTTAATTGAAGTCATCGTAGCTACTTTTATTATTACCGTTGGAATAGGAGGAGTTTTTGCCTTAATTCAAAAAACAATTTCTGACACTTCGCTCTTAGCCGACCGGCTTAATGCTACTTATTTGGCCCAGGAAGGAATTGAAATTGTTAAAAATATCAGAGATACTAATTTTCTAAAAATTTATGAAGGATCACTTACCGAAGAACAATGGACCCAAGACCTCACCGGTTGTGAGGGAGGTTGCGAGGCGGACTATACCGACTCTATTCTATTAACTAACGACCGTTATCTGAAAATTGAAGGCGGTTTTTATAAATATTCTGCCTCGGGGATCGAAACTTCATTTAAAAGAAAGATTACTATTACTCCCGACACCGATAAATTAGAGGTTTTAGTTGAGGTTCTCTGGGAAGAAAGAGGAAATATTCATCAAGTAGCTGCTCAAGAAAATGTATACAAATGGTGGTAAAAAATCTAAAGGGTTTACTTTAGTGGAATTATTAGTGGCGGTGGCTGTTTTTGGTTTAGTAGGCGGGATTGCCGTCGGTGCCTGTATATCGGGCCTGCATGTCCAAAGAAAAGCCTTAGCTTCCCAAGAACTTTTATCTCAGACCGGCTATCTGATGGAATATATAAGTCGGGCTATGAGAATGGCTAAAAAAGAACTTTGTGAGCCAGATTGTTACTGTCTTTCCCAAAGAGGATTAAATTATGAAGTTGCCGAAATTGTTCCCGGTGCCGAAGGTTTAAAATTTATAAACTCTCAAAATATTTGCCAAGGCTTTTTCCTCCAGGAGGGTCAGCTTAAAGAATGGCAAGAAGGTTATACTCAACCCCTTCCTTTAACTTCAGGCGATTTAACAGTGAATTATTTTAATATTGGTCCCGAAGCCAGCTGGGGTCAGGAGAGTGACGAGCAGCCCAGAGCGACTGTTTCTTTAGAAATTGAAGATAAAGAACAATCCAAAATTAAAATTCAAACTACGGTTTCTCAAAGAAACCCCAATGTACCAATATGAAACTTTTAAAAGATAAAGGAATATCGCTATATTTAACTATGACGATAATGAGTATTTTGTTAGCTTTGGCTTTAGGGGTGTCAGCAATTTTATATAGCCAGATAAAAGTAACCAAAGGAATGGGCGATTCGGTTTTTGCTTTTTACGCCGCCGACACTGGGATTGAAAGAGAGCTATACGAAGAAAATGAGCCCGGAACTTATTCTGATTATCTGGATTTAAACCAAAATGGATATCAAGACAGCAACGATTCTTCTTATACCGTAACTGTCACTGCCGGGGGAGAGAGCAACTGTCCAGAGGAGGCTAATCGCTGTATAAAATCAGTGGGAGATTTTAAGGGGACCAAAAGAGCTATTTTGGTTGTTAAGTAAAATGACCAAAGCTGAGGCCAAAAAAAGAATAGAAAAATTAAAAAAACTGATAAGTCATCACCGTTATCTTTACCACGTTTTAGACAAACAGGAAATTCCTGATGAGGCCTTTGACTCACTAAAACACGAGCTTTATAAATTAGAGCAACAATTTCCCGAATTTATCACTCCTGACTCTCCTACCCAAAGAGTGGGAGGCAAACCCCTGGAAAAGTTTAAAAAAGTAGAACATGAAGTGCCGATGCTTTCTATTGAAGATATTTTTTCAGAGAAAGAACTCCAGGACTGGGAAGATTATTTAAAAAGATTAGTCCTCTCAACTAAACCCGAATATTTTTGTGAATATAAAATAGACGGTTTTGCTATCACCTTGATTTATAAAAATGGCATTTTTACTACAGGTGCTACTCGAGGCAATGGAAAAACCGGAGAAGATGTTACTCAAAATCTAAAAACCATAGAAAGCCTGCCTCTAAAATTACGAGATTGTAAGTGGCTATCCCCAAAAACAGTAAAAAGGGTTGAAATTCGAGGCGAGGTGTATATGGAAAAAGATGATTTTGAAAAGTTTAATAAAGCTTTAGAGAAAAAAAGTCAAAAGCCCTATGCTAACCCCCGTAATTTAGCTGCCGGTTCCATCCGCCAATTAGACCCTAAATTGGCTGCCACGCGGCCTCTTAAATTCTTGGCCTATGATATTGTAACCGACCTTGGTCAGAGAAAACATTCAGAGGAGCACCAAATTTTACCTGCCCTTGGTTTCAAAACTGACCCGGGAAGGATTTGCCAGAACGTTGCCGAAGTAGTTGATTTTTGGCGCCAGGCCGCAAAAAAAAGAGAAACCCTTCCTTATTTGGTGGACGGAGTAGTGATAAATGTTAATGATATTGCTCTTTTTCAAAAGTTGGGAGTAGTGGGTAAGAGTCCGCGGGGAATGAGGGCTTTTAAATTTTCACCAAAACAGGCCACCACTAAAGTTTTAGATATCAAAGTCCAAATAGGAAGAACGGGAGCAGTAACTCCGGTAGCCCGTTTGGAGCCAGTCCAGGTGGGAGGAGTAACTATTACCAGGGCTACCTTGCACAATGAAGACGAAATGAAAAGATTAAGAGTAAAAATTGGCGATACGGTGATCGTTGAACGGGCTGGAGACGTAATTCCGGCCGTAGCTAAGGTTTTAACAGAATTAAGAACTGGAAAGGAAAAAGAATTCCATTTTCCAAAAAACTGTCCCTTTTGCCAGACCAAGTTAAGCAGGCCGGAAGGAGAAGCAGTTTGGCGCTGTCCTAATTCCAGGTGTCCAGCCAGAAAGAGAGAAAATTTATATTTTTTTGCTTCCAAAAAGGCCTTTGATATTGAAGGACTTGGTCCCAAAATCATTGACCAATTAGTAGATGAAAATTTAATTTCTGAGGCCGCTGACCTTTTTGCCCTCCGTGAGGGAGATTTAATTCCTTTAGAAAGGTTTGCCGAGAAATCAGCTAAAAATTTAGTTGAGGCAATTGAAAGAAGTAAAAAAATTCCCCTAAGCAAGTTTATTTATAGCTTAGGGATTCGTCATGTCGGCGAAGAAACAGCCATTGACTTGACTAATCGCTTGGGTTCCATTGATAAATTAAGAAAGGCCTCAAAAGAGAACCTGGAGGATATTCCCGATATTGGCGAAGTGGTAGCTGAAAGTATTTACCGTTGGTTCAACTCAAAACAGAACCGGAAATTTATTAATAATTTATTAAGAGCTGGAATTAATATTCTCCCGCCAAAACATCCGCCAGCTGGCGGAAGGAAATTGGAAGGCATTACTTTTGTCTTAACGGGGTTCTTAGAAAGTATGGCCCGCTTGGAAGCAGAAAAAGAAATAAGAATGTTGGGAGGGCATCCTTCAAGCTCTATCTCCAGACAGACCGATTATCTTGTAGCAGGAGAGAACCCTGGCTCCAAACTTGAGCAGGCCAAAAAATTAGGAGTGAAGACAATAAAAGAAAAAGAGTTTCTGGAAATGTTAGGTCAATGAAACCTCTAATTATTCATTTTAAAAAGTTGGATTGGGTGCTTATTGGTTCTGCTTTCCTTCTAGTTGGAATAGGGTTGATGTCAATTTATAGTTCCTCTTTAGGCCAAGAGGATTTTTTAAATTTTAGAAAACAAGCTATTTTCTTTGGGGTGGCGGTATTTTTAATGTTTCTTTTAAGTTTCTTTGACTGGCGGATTTTCAGAGAAGATCATTATCTAATTTTAGTTCTTTATCTTCTTTGTCTGGGAGCTTTGGCCGGACTTTTCTTTTTTGCTCCAGAAATCAGAGGAGTCAAGGGTTGGTACAGAGTAGGGCCGATTTATATTGACCCTATAGAATTTACTAAAATTGTTTTGATTATTTTATTGGCAAAATATTTCTCCCTTCGCCATATTGAAATGTACAGGGTGAGGCACATTTTGCTTTCCGGCTTTTATTTTTTACTACCCGCTTCCTTAATTTTTCTTCAGCCCGATCTAGGGTCAGTATTAATTTTAGCTGTCTTTTGGATTGGGATGCTTATTATCTCCGGGATAAAACTTCGCCATTTTTTAATCTTGGTTTTGTGCCTTCTTTTAATTTTTCTTCTCAGCTGGTCGTTTTTACTCAAAGATTATCAAAAGGAAAGGATTATGAGTTTTATCTATCCAATAGACTCGCTGGGGGTATCTTGGAGTCAAAACCAAGCTAAAATTGCTATTGGCTCAGGTGGTTTTTTTGGTCAAGGAATTGGCCAGGGTTCTCAAACCCAGCACGGATTTTTAACCGAGCCCCAAACCGATTTTATCTTCTCAGCTATTGCTGAGGAAATGGGATTGCTAGGAGTAGCTTTTTTATTCTTTTTATTTTCAATTTTAATTTGGCGGATTATAAAAATTGCCATAGCTGGCCAAAGTAATTTTCCTCGGTTATTCGCTTCGGGCTTTGCCATTCTTTTAATTTCTCAAATTTTCATCCATATTGGTATGAATCTTGGAATGGTGCCCGTAATCGGGATTTCTTTACCCCTGATTAGTTATGGGGGGTCAAGTTTAATTGCTACCTCTATCGGATTAGGGATTCTGCAAAGCATAAAAACACATTAAAGTTTTCCACAGTTGACACTCTTTTTTAAGTGTTTTTTTATTTGTATAATAAGATAATCTGTGGGTATCTCGGATATCCGATACTGAGCTAAAGATAAAAAATGAATAACGAACCTAAATACATCTCTTTACAAGAGGTTGCAAAATACTGCCATTACTCACAGGAATATTTGAGTTTGCGAGCCCGACAAGGGAAACTAAAAGCAGTAAAATTTGGACGAAATTGGGTGACCAAAAAAGAATGGTTAGAAGAATATCTAAAAAAAGTTGAAGAGTATAACAATAATTTAAAAACTCAAAAAACTGCTGTCCCTCCAAAAAATCTTCCTGTCGCTGATTACCGGTTTGGCACCGGTAGTATAAAATCACCAGCACCATTGGTTCGCTCTGGGTTTATAGTGGCGCTGGTTTTTATTTTGCTGGTAGCTGGTTGTTTTTTGGGAAAAGAGAATTTTAAAAATGTCTATCAAGGTAATGTGCCTCAGGTAGTTGGAAATATTTCTCTAGCCGCAGCCAGCATCGGAGATGTTTTTAAAGAATATGGCCAGTGGTTAGGCAAAAGTATTAGTGAATGGTTTAGTTCCCAAACTGAAGAAATCGTCCAGAATTATTGGTTGCTTAATAATTTTCTTGAGGAGAAAATCAGAACTCTCAGCCAGCTTTTTAGAAAGCCAGAGAAAATTGTTGAAGAAAAATTAATTCCAAAACCAGACAAAGAAGGAATGGTAGTAATTCCTTCTACAGAAAAAGACCAGGAAGTTAAAGAAAAAATAAAAGAAAGTTTTTCTGACGAAGTAAAAGTAGAACCAACAGATAAAACTTCCGGAATTATTACACCAATTTTTAAAGAAGGAGAGGGCCAAAAATATCTTTATATTTTGGTACCTATAAAAAATTAAAAAGGTCGAACCAATAATAATGAATAATAATTGATTATGAAAAAAATACTGAGTTTAACGTTAGCTATTAGCCTAATTGCTCTTGGTAGTTTCATGTTTTTTGAGTCAGAGTTGGTAAAGGCAGCAGACGATACAACCGATGTTTCTTTAACGGTTACTACTGAAATTACCGTTGATTGCGATGCCGCTTGCAGTATGACTACCGGTGGTCCGATTAATGCCATTTCTGGAGGTTCTTTGACGGGAACCTTTACCTGTACGGTCACAACTCCTGATAGTTCAGGCTGGAATTTGACAGTGAAAAAGAGTCAGATTCTTCAGAGAAGTGGAGGCGGGGCAAATAAAGAATTTACTGATTATACCGAGAATTCTCCTTTGGATTATGCTTGGACTGCTCCCGGTGCTGGTAATGAAACATTCGGTTTTAACCTTAGAGCAGCTACCGAGGATGCTGTAGCTAAGTACACTGATAACGGTTCTGATACTTGTGGCACAGGGACAGTTTCCAACGACCACTGCTGGACTAAATTTCCGACCACTCCGACAACAGAAAAAGTGTCCAGTTCGAATGCAGCAACAGACCCTGCCGGAGATGCGGTAAATTTCGGTCTTAAAGCCGAAGCTGGTGGTTCAAACTTTCTTGAACCAGGAGCTTACACTACGACTATTACAGCTACAGCTACGGCTGGACCGTAATTCTAAATTATAAATTAAAAAATTAAATTTGTGAGAAAGATTTTTTTCTTCACTTTTTTAGGAACCATAGTTTTAGGAGTAATTTTCAGTATTGGCGTGAAGAACGTTTTTGCTTATGGAATTGAAACACTTCCTGGTACAGCTGTTGAAGGCGATATTGTCTTGGGGCCCGGCAAGATTGAGGCTTGGTTGAATCCGGGAGAAAAAACTACCAGAATGATTTATTTTACCAACCGAACTGGTAGAACGATTGACTTTCTGGTCAACATTGAAGATTTTAAGGGTTCAAGAGACCCAGAAGAAGGAACGATTTTTATGGGTGAGGAAAAAGGACCCTATTCATTAAAAGATTACTTGCATCCAGAGGTGGAGAAGTTCACCCTAGAACATGGCCAAAGGATATCTCTACCAATTGAAATTACCATTCCCGAAGACGCTGAACCAGGCGGAAGATACGGAGTAGTTTTTGCTTCAGCTTTACCCCCCGAAATTGAAATTAAACCAGGAGAAGAAGTAAAACCAATGGTTGGTATTATTTCCCGAGTGGGCTGTCTTTTATTTATCAGAGTGAAAGGAGAAGTTATTGAAGATGGTTTCTTAAAAAGCTTTGGAACTAAAGATGCGAAAAAATATTTCGAGCAAGGGCCAATTAATTTTGAATTACTTTTCGAGAATAATGGGAATGTCCACTTAGCTCCCTATGGAATGATTGAGATAAAAAATCTTTTTGGAAAGAAAGTTGACGAAATAGAAATTGACCCCTATTTTGCCATGCCTGATTCAGTGAGGATGAGGGAAATGAAGTGGGAGAGGGAATTACTTTTTGGTAGGTACACGGCTTTAGCTTCAGTTAATAGGGGCTACCAAGATATTATTGACCAAAAATCAATAGATTTTTGGGTAATTCCCTGGAAAATAATTTTAGCTGGATTAGTCGGACTTTTCTTGATAATTTGGTTCTTTAGGTGGATAACAGGCAAGTTTGAAATAAGAAGAAAAACAGCCTAACAGCCAAAAAAATATGAAGAATTTTCTTCCTGTTATTGTTTTCTTCTCTCTCTTGGCCGGAGCTTGCTCTGTTTTAGCTTATGAAATGGGGAGTTCGAGCTACAGAATTCAGTCAAGCTCTCTAAATGTCGGGGGGACTAGCCAAAGTTCAACTAATTATCGAATGGAAGAGACAATTGGCGAGATTGCTTCTGACGAGTCAGCCAGTGCCTCTTATAAATTAAAAGCAGGATATCAGCAAATGCAGGAAGTTTACATATCTATTTCTGCTTCAGCAAATGTCAGTATGACGCCCGAGCTTCAGGCTATAACCGGAGGAACTTCCAATGGAACAGCAACTATTAATGTAAAAACTGATAGCTTAGCTGGTTATAACTTAAAATTGAATGTTTCTACCACTCCAGCCCTAAAATCTGGTTCTGCTGAATTCCCAGATTACACTGAAGCCAGTCCGCCTGCTCCTGATTATGATTGGTCAATAGGTACAGCTAATTCTGAGTTTGGTTTTACTCCCTGGGGCCAAGATACGGTTCAAAAATATCGATATGTCGGTACTGATTGTAATCAATCCGGCGGTACGGCTGATGGGAATCAGTGTTGGGATGGGCTTGAGGGGAGCACAGAAATCCAAATTGCTCAATCTTCTTCATCTAACCATCCTTCAGGAACTGATACTTATGTCAAATATCAAGGAGAGATAAAATCTAATGGTTTTCAAACTCCAGGAAATTATACAGCTACTGTAACAGCAACTGCTACCGCAAATTAAAAGAGACAATGAATTTTAATGAGTCTCAAAAAATTTCAAATAATATCTATAATAATTACCCTTTTCCTATCTATTTATTCCGTTTTTGCCGCTACTGATACTACCAATATTAATTTAAACGTTACTGGAGTAATTTGTAATAATAATGGGATTTGTGAGCCAGCCTTAGGAGAAAATAGCGACAATTGTCCCTTAGATTGTCCGGTGCCAGCGCCACCAGGAACAGTTTTTATTCCTGATACCACTCCACCAGTAATTTACAATCTCTCAATTTCTGAAATTACTTTAAATTCAGCTGAGATTTCCTGGGATACAAACGAACAAGCTCTTTGCCAACTCTTTTGGGGCAAAACTCAAGAATACAAAGAAGAAGTCATTTCTGAAACCGCCTTTTACTGGAAACATTCTACTAAGTTGACCAAACTTTCGCCAGAAACTACTTATCATTTCAAAGTAAGTTGCCGAGACACTAATCGAAATGAGTCAGAAACTACCGACCAGAAATTTACTACTTTAACTCCGCCTGATATTACGCCGCCAGCCAACATTATTAATTTTGAAGCTGTTCCGGGTGATTCTCAAATTGTTTTAACCTGGCGGAATCCGCCTGATACAGATTTTAAAGCAGTGAAAATAATGAGAAGTACTGATTTTTATCCTTCAGACCCTTGGTCAGGCATTCAGGTTTATAACGGCAGCGGAACATCCTTTACAGATACCGGCTTAACCAATGGTTTGACTTATTACTATACTGC
>CAYWKA010000013.1:0-2958 GCA_964459265.1 uncultured Candidatus Saccharibacteria bacterium | reverse complement strand
GAACATCCTTTACAGATACCGGCTTAACCAATGGTTTGACTTATTACTATACTGCTTTTACTTACGATTTAGCTGGCAATTATTCTTCTGGAGCTATCGCTTCAGCCACCCCTTTTAAAGGAATACCACCCCCTTTGCCGGAAGAAATAGCTACCGAAGAGGAATGTATTGAAGCTGGCTTCTACTGGTATGACAATGCCTGTCACAGAGGACCAAAACTTCCTCCACCTCCGCCAGAAATTGAAGGATTAACCTTAGAAGATTTTGATTTCTGGCAGGAAGATAAGAAACTTCCTTTAATTGATGGAAAAAGGATAGAGGCAAAAACCGAAATTCCCCTAACCATTTCCATTGATTATGAAAAAGTTCCCGAAGTTTTAAAAACAATAATGATAACTTTGAAAAGAGGAGAGAAAATATTTTCATTCCTTTTGCGGATAGATAAAGAGAAAATAAAATATCTGGCAACCTTAATGCCACCCGATGCCGGAGATTACCCCCTAGCTATTAATGTCCTTGATTTTAAAAACCAAGCCCTAAAGGACATCCCCGGCGAGCTCATCACTAAAGAGATAGAAGTTATAACTCTAAAAATTCCTTGGTACAGGCAATGCAAAAACTGGCTCTATATCTTAATAGGTTTATTAATTCTGGGAGCGATAGCATACTTTATTAGGAAATTAAAAAAACAAAATCAAAAAGAAAAAAACAAAAATAGAATATGAGCTCTAAGCTCAAGCTATTTATATATATATGTATTCTAACCGGACTACTTTTCGGTACCTTTAGCATTGTTCGGGCAGCATTTAATGAAAAAATTAACTATCAAGGAAAACTGACTGATTCAAGTAATGTAACGGTTAGTGACGGAGCTTATGATATAGTTTTCAGCCTCTATATAGTAGCTGGTGGCGGCTCAGCCATTTGGACAGAAAGTTGGACTGAAGCCGCCTTGTTTACTGAAACAGGAGCAACCGATTATACGGCCGACCACGCTGATTGCGGCGGAGCAGGTTATGACAAGATAACTTATACCACAGATACCAACGAAGGAACTTTGGCGGCCGGGCAATACCTCTGGAATATAACAGGGAAAGAATCAGCGATTATTAAATCAGTAAGTACTGCCGGCGATGGCGGCTATATTTGTCTTTATGATACTTATTCTGCCTGGGATGATGGCGATGACATTACCAATAGAATATATGTAAAATCAGGACTTTTTTCGGTAATGTTAGGAACAATAACCAGTTTAAGCTCGGTTGACTTTAATCAAACTCTTTATCTGGGAGTAACCGTTGGCTCAGATTCAGAAATGATGCCGAGAAAAGTTTTGGGAGCGGTACCGGCTGCCTTTGTAGCCAAAGAAGCCATCCAAATGGATTCCGGTACTTCTTTCCCCGGTTCACCTGTTGAAGGTCAGATGTTCTATCGCACCGACCTTTATCAGGCCTATGTTTATGCCAACGGTAAATGGCAGGCAGATAGGACAGTGGTAACAAAAATTGTGGCGGCTAATGATTCTCAGAATAAAGAAAAAGCAGATTATGTCTGTGACGGCACCAACGACCACGTGGAAATCCAGTTAGCCATTGATGCCTTGCCCGTCACTGGCGGCGAGGTCCGCCTCCTTGACGGAACTTACAATGTTGAAGTAACTATTAATTTAGATACCAACCAAACCCTCAGGGGAAACGGCAGGAACACTATTTTGACTACTTCTACTGCCGACCTTATTTTTCTCAGTGCTGTTGGTTCTTCGGGTAATGAGAAGACAGGAATAGTCATCGCTGACCTCCAGATAGACGGCGGTGTTGGAGCAGTCAGCGATTGCGGTATTTATTTTGAGTATGTGGACTACTCCTTTATCCAGAATGTCTATTCAAGGAGACATAATTCAGGAAGTGGCGTATATCGAACTGGTATCTATTTGACAAATTCAGATTTTAATACTTTATTGGGTAACACCTGCCAAGGGAACGGCGACGGCATTGGCATTATTGGCTCCGACGACAACACCGCTACGGGCAACACCTGCCAGGGGAATGATTGGGTTGGTATTTACCTTGAAGATTCCAACGATAGCACGATTACTGGCAACACCTGCCAGGGGAATAGCTCTTATGGTATTTACCTTATCAATTCCAACGATAGCACGATTACTGGCAACACCTGCCAGGGGAATAGCTTTTATGGTATTTACCTTGGCAATGTTAGTGGCAGCACGATTACTGGAAACACCTGCCAGGGGAATGGCCGTGATGGTATTTACCTTACTGGTTCCAATGACAACACGGTGACTGGAAACATCTGCCAGGGGAATGGCCGTGATGGTATTTACCTTAACTATGCCAACGATAACACGGTAACTGGCAACACTTTGACTGAAAATTCACAAGATGCTACCAACACCTACGATGATATCTATTTAAAATACTCAGACTACAACAACATCCAGGGCAACACCTGTCGAGCTGGTGGAGAGACGAATAAGCCGAGATACGGAATCAATGTCTCCAATGCTGACTGTAATGGTAACATAGTCACCAACAACGACCTCTACGACGATGGCTTTGGCACAGGTTCTTTTAACGATTCCGGCACCGGAACAGTAAAATATGGCAACAGGACTGGCGCTGGCGCTACCGAAGAATATCTTTTTAACGTCAAAGGTGCTTCCGCTTCCAACGCCCTCACCGTCACCCAATCAGGCACAGGAAAGATCGTTGATTTGGTCGGTGATTCAATAACTACAGGTACTGGCTTATCAATGTCACTTGATGCTCTTTCTACTGGCTCAGGCCTAGTTATTGATTCCACTTCCACAGCTTTTGCTGGCAAACTTTTGAATTTGACTGCTTCGGGAGCAGCAGACACTACCAGATATGGAGTTTATTCTGCTTTGAGTGGCGCTGGTGGAGGAAGTTCCACCAACATTGCTGGTTATTTTTCAGCTCA
>CAYWKA010000012.1:0-14558 GCA_964459265.1 uncultured Candidatus Saccharibacteria bacterium | reverse complement strand
AAATCTTTAGCAAAGTTCACTCCTACCCACAGACAAGGCTCCAAGCCCGGCCCAGCCGTTACAACGATTAAATCAATTCGTTCACCCTGAGCTTGTTGAAGGGCCTTTTTAAAGACAATTGGTAGATTTTTTTGATGTTCTCTTTTAGCTAAAGTAGGGTAAACTCCACCCCATTTTTTATGAACTTCCACTTGAGAAGAAACAAAATTACTCAAAATTCTAAAACGAGGTCGCTTTTTACCGCCGACCTTCACTACCGCGACGCCAGTATCGTCACAGGATGTTTCAATGGCTAAGATATTCATAAACCGAGCTTCCGAAGGAAGCGAAGGTGAAGAAGAGGACGAAGTCCTCTTCGCCTAACTCATCCTATCTTTTTTATTGATTTTTTTCAATTTTCTGTTAGAATAATTGAATCGGGCCCCGTCGTCTAGTGGCCTAGGACACCACGCTTTCAATGTGGTAACACGAGTTCGATTCTCGTCGGGGCCGCATGTCAAGGGATTATATCAATCTCAGCCGAGCCCAGGACCTTAAAAATCCTAAAGAAAGGTTCTTATATCGTTTTTTTGAAACCGTTTCAGCTCTTTTCTCTTTGGGAACCCTGAGTTCTGTTTTTCTTATTTCTTGGTTAGCACCGGCAGTGATAGCCGTTTTTATTATTATTTTTGACTTATACTGGTTACTGAAGATTACTTATTTGGCTTTTCATCAAGTTGTTTCTTGGCGGCAGATGAAAAGAAATTTAGAGATTGACTGGTTAGAAAAACTAAACCTGTTGCCGGCCAGGAACTGGCAGGAAATTTATCATTTAATTATCCTGCCTGTGTATCAAGAAGGAATAGAAATAGTAGAAGCAACCTGCCAGTCCCTATTAGACACCGCCTACCCGAAAGATAAAATGATAGTAGTTTTAGCTACCGAAGAAAGAGCGGGACAGGTCGCCCAGAAGACTGCCAAAGAAATAAAAAAGAAATTCGGCTCCAAGTTCTCTCGTTTTTTAGTTACGGTTCACCCCAAAGATATTGCCGGTGAAATAGCCGGTAAAGGGTCTAATGAGGCCTGGGCAGCGGCGCGTGCTAAAGAAGAAGTAATTGATAAATTATCCATTCCTTATCAAAACGTTATTGTTTCTGGTTTTGATATTGATACCAAGGCCGGCCCGCAATATTTTGGCTGCTTAACTTGGTATTATCTAACCACTGAAAATCCTTTAAGGGCCAGCTACCAACCCATTCCGGTTTATAACAATAATATTTGGTCGGCTCCGGCTTTTTCCCGGGTTATTTCTACCTCCGGAACCTTTTGGCAGATGATGCAGCAGGAAAGGCCGGAGCAGTTAGTGACTTATTCTGCCCATGCCATGCCTTTTAAAACTTTTTTAGAGGTTGATTATCCTCGCAATATAGTAGCTGACGATTCTCATATTTTCTGGAAATCTTTTCTTTATTATAACGGAGATTATCGGGTTGTTCCTTTGCATTATCCTGTTTCTATGGATGCTGTTCTGGCCAAGAACTTATTTAGAACCGCTCTTAACCAATACCGCCAACAAAGAAGATGGGCTTGGGGGTGCGTAGAAATTCCCTACCTTCTTTACGGTTTTTTAAAAAACAAAAAAATCCCTCTTTGGGAAAAAATTCGTCACTCTTTCATTGTTATTGAAGGATTTTGGTCTTGGGGTACGGTGGCTTTACTGATTTTCTTTTTAGGTTGGCTACCTCTAATATTAGGAGGAGAAAGTTTTAACGTTACCATGCTTTCCTATAATCTTCCCAGAATTACCAGTTATATTATGACCACAGCTATGATTGGCATGATAGTTTCAGCTATTATCAGTCAGCTTATTTTACCTCCCAGGCCTTCTCGCCGTTCGCGCTGGAAAAATCTTTCGATGATTTTACAGTGGTTGCTTTTGCCCATCACTCTTATTATTTTCGGTACTTTCCCAGCCCTAGATGCCCAAATTAGATTAATGCTGGGCAAACATTTAGGTTTCTGGGTTACAGAAAAAGTCCGCAAATAGACTATTCGAGATGTATTCTTTGTTGAAAACCCTCCAACCCCTTCTTTAATAGAGGGTATTTTTTTAATCCCGGGTCTTTTTCCAGGATTTCTTTCGCTTCTCTGCGGGTTTCCTCAACTAGGGAAATATCTTTTAGGGCGTTCATGGCAATGTCTGGGATGCCCCACTGTCTCTGTCCAGAAAAATCACCGGGTCCTCTGATTGCTAAATCTTTTTCTGCCAATTTAAAACCATCTTCGTATTTCATCAGAGCTTTCAATCTTCTGTTTGTCTGTTGAGTTGGGAAATCTGTCAGCAAGAAGCAAAAAGATTGTTCTTTTCCCCTGCCTACCCTTCCTCTAAATTGATGGAGTTGAGCTAAGCCAAATTTGTCTGCCCCCTCAATTAGTATTAAGGTTGCATTGGGGATATCAATACCAACTTCCACCACTGAGGTTGAGACTAAAATATCTGTTTTACCTTCCTTAAAGTTTTTCATTACCTTTTCCTTTTCTTCGTTTTTTATTCTCCCGTGCAGCATCGCTACTTTAAAATCCGTAAAAACTTCTTTAGAAAGTCTTTCATACTCTTCTTTTACTGCTTTAACTTCTGCCCAACTCAAATTGTTATTTTTTGAACCTAGTTCACCGTTTACTTTTTCCCCAGGACGAGGTTCTATCCTTGGACAGATGACAAAAACCTGCTTGCCTTCGCTTATCTGTGTCTTAACAAAATTATAAGTTTCGTTTCTTTTCCCCGGAGGAATAATCTCAGTAATTATTTTTTTTCTTCCTTTAGGCAATTCCTTAATCAAAGACAGATCTAGGTCACCATAAATCGTCAGAGATAAAGTGCGGGGGATAGGGGTAGCAGTCATTGAGAGTAAATGAGGTATTAATTGCTTTTGCCTGCCTGCCAGTGAGGCAGGCTGACATAAACTGGCCCGTTGTTCTACGCCGAAGCGGTGCTGTTCATCTATGATGACCAGGGCTAACTTGCCGAATTTAATTTCTTTCTGGATCAGAGCATGAGTCCCTATTAAAATTTCAATTTCCCCGTCTTTTATTTTCTCTAACAATTCTTTCCTTTTTGTTTTTTTATTTCCTAATTTGTTTTCCTTCCCGGTGATTAACCCGATTTTCAGCTTGTAATTTTTAAAGATATTATTAAGGTTCTGATAATGTTGTTTGGCCAAAATTTCGGTGGGAGCCATAAACGCTACCTGAAAGCCAGCTTTGACAGCATTGAGGGCAGCAACGGCCGCCACCACTGTTTTGCCCGAGCCAACGTCTCCTTCCAAAAGCCGGTTCATCGGTCTGGGTTTTTCCAGGTCTTTTAATATCTGCCAGATGGACTTTCTTTGGTCGTCAGTCAGTTTAAAAGGGAGTTTTCCTGTAAAATCTTTTACCAGCTCAAGATTAAAAGGAATTGGGGTTGCTTTTTCTCTGGCCAATTTAATTCTTTCTCTCAAAATAAAAAGAGAAAGAAAAAACAATTCTTCAAAAACAAATCTTCTTTTAGCTTTCTCGGCCAATTCTAAAGAATCAGGAAAATGAATTTGCCAAATAGCCTGACTAAAAGGAAGAAAGTTGTATCTTCCCCTTAAGTGGTCTGGTAAAGAATCAGACAAATTGTCTTTTAGTCTGGCTAAAAGAGGTTTTATTATGAATCTCAGCCATCTGGAAGAAAGGCCTTCTGTTTCAGGGTAAACCGGGACCAGTCTGCCAGTATGAGTCAAACCGAAATTCTTAAGTTGAAATTCGTCAGAAATTTTCTCATAAGCCGGGGCAGACAAATACCTTCCTCTGTTTTTCTGATTCATCTTTCCCGCGAGGAAAAGAACATCGCCTTTCTTAAAAGTGTTTATAAGATAGGGCTGGTTAAACCATAAAACCTGGATGCTTCCCGTTTTATCACCAACCAGGGCTTGGGTCAGGGTCATCCTTTTTCTGAAGGTCCTTATGTTTTTGATATCCAGGATTTTCCCTTTTATGGAAACCGCTTGACCTTTTTCTACCTTAGAAATGGGTATTATATTTGAAAAATCCTCATAGCGATGAGGAAAATGGAAAAAAAGATCCCGAACGGTTTTAATCCCCAATTTTTTTAATTTTTTTTGGTATTGGGGACCTACCCGAGGAATCCTTTCAACTGGAGTAGTTAAATCCATGTGCGCCTGAGAGGAATCGAACCTCTAACCTTTTGGTCCGCAACCAAATGTTCTATCCGTTGGACTACAGGCGCCCTTGGCGGAGGGGGCAGGATTCGAACCTGCGGTAGGGTATTGCACCTACAGTAGTTTTCAAGACTACCCCAATCGTCCACTCTGGCACCCCTCCAATAAAAGCGGAGAGGGTGGGATTCGAACCCACGATACGGGTATTACCCCGTATAACGGGTTAGCAACCCGCCGCTTTCAACCAACTCAGCCACCTCTCCAGCTATTCCCTATCTTAGCTTCAAAATTAACTAAAGTCAATCTAAATTAACCTCGGGCGACGATAATTCCGATAATTTCTTTAGTGCAGGATTTTTTTAAAATCCGGGCGCATTCTGTCATAGTGGCGCCGGTGGTCAAGACATCATCTATCAGGAGAACTTTTCTCCCTTTAATTTTTTCCGGGAGCTGACAAATAAAAGCTCCTTTTACGTTCTCTTTTCTTTCTTCATCTGAAAGCTCTACCTGAGGTAGAGTATTTTTTATTTTTGACAAAACTCCACTTATTAAAGGAATTTCCCAAAATGCAGCTAAATTACGGCCGATCTCTTCAGCCGGGTTGAATCCCCGCCACCTCTTCCTTCTTTTTTCCGAAGGGACAGCCACTAAAACAAAATCAGTGAAGTCAGGTTTGTTGTCTATTAATTGAAAGTGTTCTATGATTAAAGAAGCGAGAGTTTTGTTTAGTTCTTTAATAAAGGGTTGGTATTTGTACTGCCTGATTAGCTTCTGGACCAAAGGATTCTGATAAGCAAGGGGAAAATATAAATCGGAAAGCCGTTCTAAGTCCGCTTTTTGATGAAAACTGGAAATTTCCAAGATAGCTTTGCAGTCCTCGCAGAGATAACTGCCTTCTTTTTGGCAACCAAAGCAGGTCTTAGGGAAGAGAAAATCCAGAAGAGTGTTCTTAAATCTTTTCCACATACGATTTTAATATGGTATATGGTATAATGATAAAATAAAAAAAGCTATGCCTTGGTCTTTTCTTAAAATACTTCCCAAAAAATCTTTAGGAATAGATATTGGAACGTCGTCCATAAAAATAGTGGAAATGAGCAGTTTTCGTAACCGTGAAAAGCTGGAAAATTACGGTGAAATAGCTGCCTCCGTTCTTTACGAAAAGCCTTTTCGGACTTTTGAAAAAAATACTCTTTCGCTTTCTTCTAAAGATATTGCCCGGGCGATTAAAGCTATAATGGAAGAAGCCAGAATGCGAACCCGGCAGGCCATTTTTTCTATACCTGATTTTTCTAGTTTTTTTACTAATTTTGAATTGCCGCCAATGACCCAAGAAGAAATTCCTCAGGCGGTGATGTATGAAGCCAGACGTCACATTCCTATACCCTTACCAGAAGTGACTGTTGATTGGGAAATAATTGGTGGTCAGCTTGCCAGTCATAAAGGTTCTCCTCTAAAAATTCTTTTAATAGCTGTACCCAACGAAGTTATCAATCAGTATCGGGAAATTGCCCAACTTGCCAATTTAGAGCTCTTGGCTCTGGAAGCAGAGGTCTTCGGACTGCTCAGGTCTTTAATCCCTGAAGATGATAAAAGAGTAATTTCTTTAATAGATATTGGCGCTCAGAGCACTACTTGTAGTATTATTGAAAAAAGAAGTTTAAAAAAATCTAACAGTTTTTACACTTCGGGCAACGAACTTACCGAACAGGTTGCCAAAAGTTTATCAATTGATTATAAAACCGCCAAAGAGCTGAAAGAAAAATACGGTCTTCAAAATATTTCCCTACCTAGTGCTACCGTTTCTGTTAATGCCGAAAGACAAAGTATCAAAGAAATTTTACTACCTTTAATTGATGTTATTTTGAGAGAGGTGGAAAATATTGCCCGTAATCTTTATCAAACTGAAGGAAAGGAAATTCAAAAATATATTGTAGCCGGTGGTTCAGCTCTTGTCCCCGGTCTAAAAGAATACTTTCAAGGGTATCTTAAAAAAGAAGTAGAAGTAGCCGCCCCTTTTTATAAAATTTTTTACCCTCCCATTTTAGAAAAAACAGTAAAAAAAATGGGTCCTGCTTATGCTATTGCCATAGGTATGGCTCAGCGAGGGTTAGAACAATAATTTCATTTATTTTATATGATAGAAATTATCCCCAAACCACCAAGGAAATTACCCGCTTGGCAAAATATTTTATTTTATTCCTCATTAGCTGTTTTTTTAATGATTTTTTCAAGCTATTTTATTTTAGATCATTTTATCAACAACTTTTCCAAAGAATTAGAACAGTTAGAGGAAACCTTGGCTCGAGAGAAAACTAAGGAGGAAATATCTTTAGAGCAGGAGATTTTTAGCTATCAGAAAAAAATTAATGCCTTTTCGATTTTAATTAAAAACCATCTTTTTACTTCTAACGCCTTTACTTTTTTAGAAGAAACCTGCCATCCTAAAGTGCAATTTTCACAGCTTAGTTTAAATTCTCCAGACAGAACTGTTTTACTTTCTGGAGAAGCGGAGGACTTTACTGCTTTAGGGCAACAACTCGCAATCCTTCAAGATGAGTCGGGGGTGGAAAATTTAAATTTATCTAATATTTCAATCGGGAAGCAAGGGAAAATTGATTTTACCTTAAAACTTTCCCTTAATTCCCAATTTTTCCAAAAATGAATCGTTTATCTGTCAGTTTAGTTTTGCTTTTTCTGACCTTAATTTGGGGAGCATTTTTTGTTACACCAAAGAATGAAAACCTAACTTTTTTACGCCAAGACATTAAAGAAAAAAGAGCCGAACTTCAGTCAAAAGCAACCTATCTTGCTACTCTTACTCAGCTTTCTCAAAAGGTTAATGAATATAAAGCTCCGCTTGATAAAATTGATTCAGCTGTCCCTGACAGTCCAGAATTGCCTACCCTTTTCAGTTTTCTTCAAAAGGTCGCTTCTCAATCTGGTTTAGTTTTAACCGGTTTAGATGTGGTCTTAACTCCAGTTGGGGGTTCGCCAAAAAGTGCAATTGTCGGATTGGCTATTAAGGAAACCCATCTTAATTTAATTCTTTCCGGTTCTTATCCTGCCCTTAAAAATTTTCTTTCCACTTTAGAAAAATCCTCCAGGTTGATTGAGGTAGAATCTATTATTTTAGTGGCCAAAGAAGAACAGGTCAATGTTAAAATCCAAGTAAAAGTTCATTCTTTGTAAGGAATCACCATGGCCATTGCTTTTTTAGAACAAAGAAAAAGATTAAAGTCACTGGTACCAATTTTAGTAGGCGTGCTTTTAATTGTCGCCATTATCATTTGGCGAGGATTTTTTACAAAACTCTCCTCAACTATTACGCCAGAAACGTCTTTAAGACCGTTTCAAGAAGTGAATATAAACTTCCAAGTTTTAGAAAATCCCATTTTAGAGGAGCTTCAGCTTTTTGAAAAAACTTCTCCTTTTAAAGGAGAGGTGGGCCGAGAAAATCCATTTATTTCTTATTAATAATTAAAAATGCCTTGACCCGCATCGGAAAGGGTCGGGGGGAACTTTTTTCGTTTCTTTAGGAAGCTCGGTTTCTAAGGGACGAGCCCGAAAGGGCGAGCGACTAACCATGACGTTACTACAACGACTAGTAAAAAAAGGCATATTGGGGCCAGACAAAGCTGCTACTTTAGAGTTCGAGATTAAAGAAAGCGGTAAAAAAGAAGAAGAAGTGCTTTTAGAAAAAGGAATTAGCACCGAAGAGACTTTATTCAATTTAAAAAGCGAAAACCTTAAAATACCCTTAAAAGAAGCAGCAGCCGGAGATATTACTTTAGAAACCTTAGAGCTAATTCCTGAAGAAACAGCCAAATATTACCAGATGATTCCTTTAGCCCGTAAGAAGAATCTCTTAGAAGTGGGAATGGTTTATCCCGAAGACCTTAAAGCTCAAGAGGCCGTAAAATTTTTAGCCCGGCAACAAAATCTTAACTTCCAAGTTTTCCTTATCACCCCTACTACTTTTAACAATTTCTTAAGACAGTACCGCACCCTTAAAAGAGAAGTGGGTAGAGCCTTGGAAGAATTAGAGACCGAGCTAAAAATGGAAAAGGTGAGGATTCCCAGAACGGCAACTGAATTTGAAAGATTAGCTGAGGAAGCCCCTATTACTAAAATTGTAGCTGTAATTTTAAGGCACGCCGTAGAGGGCAGGGCTTCCGATATTCATATTGAACCTACCCGGGAAAAATTAAGGGTCCGTTTTAGGTTGTTGGGGTTTCTTCACTCTTCAATTTTCTTACCTTTGCGAGCTCATCCAGCCATAGTGGCTAGAATTAAAATCCTTTCTAATTTAAAAATTGATGAAACCAGAATTCCTCAAGATGGTCGATTTTCAACAAAAGTTGATGAAAAAAATATTGATTTCCGGGTGGCTACTTTCCCTACTACCTTAGGGGAAAAAGTAGCCATTAGAGTTTTAGACCCTACAGTAGGGATGAAAGGATTTAATGAGTTAGGATTGGGAGGAAGAAATTATAAAATAACGGAAAGGGCCACCAAAAAACCTTATGGTTTTATCTTAGCTTGTGGTCCTACTGGCTGTGGCAAAACCACTACTCTTTATGCTATTTTGAATCTTTTGAATAAAGAAGAAAACAATATCGTTACTTTGGAAGACCCAGTAGAGTATTTTATTGAGGGGATCAATCAGTCCCAGGTTAGGCCGGAAATTGGCTACGATTTTCCTATTGGACTGCGTCATGTCCTCCGTCAAGACCCCGACATTATTATGGTAGGTGAAATTCGAGATGAAGAAACCGCCGCTTTAGCTATTCATGCTGCTCTAACTGGTCATCTGGTTTTATCTACTCTCCATACTTCTGATGCTCTGGGAGCTATCCCTCGTTTAATTGATTTGGGAGTTAAGCCTTATTTAATTTCCCCCACTTTGACTTCTATTATTGCTCAAAGATTGGTTAGGAGATTGTGCGATAATTGTAAAAAGAAAATTAAACCAAAAAAAGAAATCAAAGATTTGGTTCTAAAAGAGATTGAAAAGCTCCCTCCACAAGTTAAAGAAACAATCAAAATCCCCAGACCCTTTACTATTTGGACCCCGGTAGGTTGTAAAAAATGCGGTAGAGAAGGTTTTAGCGGCCGGATTGGTCTTTTTGAAGTGATGGAAATGACTGACAGTTTAGCTGATATAATTTTAGAGGTTCCCACAGTAGAAAAAATGGCCGAGGAAGCCAAACGCCAAGGAATGGTTACTATAAAGCAAGACGGTATCCTTAAAATCCTAGAGGGGACTACTACCATTGAAGAAGTTTTAAGAACTACTGAAGAATGATGATAACTCTGTCATTATCGCCACCTTCAAACTTATAAAAAAAGCTCGGTGAATAAAAATATGGCAAAAAAGGTTTTATTGGTAGAGGACGACCCATTTTTAATTGATATTTATACCACCAAGCTCAAGGAAGCTGGTTTTTCAGTTGAGGCAGCTACTAATGGGGAGGAAGGAATAAAAAAGGCCAAGGAAATTCTCCCCTCTTTGATTATTTTAGATATTATTCTTCCTCAAATTGATGGTTGGGAAATTTTAAAAAGAATTAAAGAAGAAAAAAATCTTAAATCCATTCCAGTAATAATTCTTTCTAATCTTGGTCAAAAAAACGAGGTAGAGAAAGGACTAAAATTAGGAGCAAATAAGTACTTGATTAAAGCTCACTATACGCCGAGCCAAGTAGTAGAAGAAATTAAAGAACTACTTGGCAAGGCGTGAAATGAATCTTAATTCATTAAACTTTATGAATCACTCTACTCAACTAAAAGAATTATTAACTATAACCTGCCAAGAGCAGGCCTCTGATTTGCATTTATGCGTTAATCATCCGCCGGTTATTCGTTTAACTGGCAGATTAATACCTCTGGTAAAAAAGAAAAAACTGTCTTCAGAAGACCTTAAAGGTTTATCCGAGGCCCTAATGGATGAAGAACAAAAAGCTCGCTTTCTGTCCCAAAAGGAAGTTGATTTTTCCTATAACTTTATTGAAAAGGAGGCCCGTTTTCGGGTTAATATTTTTCTTCAAAGTGGAGAGATTTCTTGTGCTCTGCGTTTAATTCCAGCTAAAATCAGGACTATTGAAGAATTAAATTTACCTCCGGTTCTTCATGAATTTGCCAGACCTTCTCAGGGCTTTGTTATTATTACCGGTCCTTCTTCTCAAGGAAAATCTACCACTTTAGCTGCCCTGATTGATGAAATTAACCATACCCGAACCGACCATATTATTACTATTGAAGACCCCATTGAATATGTTTTTGAAGATGACCGAGCTATTGTTGACCAAAGAGAAGTTTATCAAGACACCCTTTCTTTTGCTAGAGCTCTGCGTTCCACTTTTCGCCAGGACCCCGACGTGATTATGGTGGGCGAGATGCGGGATCAAGAAACTGCTGCTATTGCCATTACGGCAGCAGAAACTGGTCACTTAGTTTTTGCTACCCTTCATACTAATTCAGCTGCTCAGACCATCCATCGAATTGTAGATAGTTTTCCTCCGACCCAGCAGGACCAAATTAGAGCTCAGTTGTCCGGTTCCTTACTGGGGGTAGTTTCTCAACGGTTAATTCCCCGAATTAAAGGAGGCCTAATTCCAGCTTGCGAGGTAATGATTTCTACGCCGGCTGTGGCTAATTTAATTCGAGAAAATAAAATTCACGAGCTTCCCTTGGTCATTGAGACATCGGCTGAAAAGGGAATGATTTCTTTGAATCGGGCCATGGCCAATTTGGTTAAGAGAAAAGAAATTTCTTTAGAAAACGCTCTGAGTTACTCTCTTAATCCAGCCGAGCTTAAAATGTTAATCAGATGAGAACTTCGTTCTCATCTTCAACCTGCGTTTGCTCAATGAAATATTTATTTCATTTCGCGTTCGAGAAATAAATATAAATTGAGCGAGAGATGAAATTTATTTCATCGAACTTATAAATAAAAACTTGGTTATCAGATGAAGTTTAACTATCAGGCACGAGACAAAAAAGGACAGGTTCAGTCAGGGATAGTAGAGGCCTCCTCCCGAGAAGCAGCCGTCAGCCTTTTGCAAAAACACGGACTATACGTCACTATTTTAGAAGAAGCAGCTGCTCCCCCGATTTATGCTAAAAGAATAAAGATTTTTGAAAGAGTTTCTGCCAAGGAAATAGTTCTTTTTTCTAGGCAGCTTTCCATTCTTTTTAAATCAAAAGTTTCCTTGGTTGAATCCCTTCAAGTTTTAGCTATTCAAACTGAAAATGCCTCTTTCAAGGAAAAAATCTTTAAATTAGCCGAAGACGTAGAAGGAGGCACCTCTCTTTCCGGCACTCTTTCTCGCTATCCAAAAATTTTCTCTTCTTTTTATATTGCCATGATTAAGGCCGGGGAGACTTCAGGTAAACTTTCTGAAGCCCTGAGCTATTTAGCTGACCACTTAGAGAGAGAGTATCATTTAACTTCCCGGATCAAAGGAGCCATGCTTTATCCTGCTTTAATTGTAACAGTAGCTATTGTGGTGGTAGCTTTAATGATGTTTTTTGTCATCCCTCAGCTGACTGAAGTTCTAGTTGAGACTGGGAGCGAATTACCCGTTATTACTAAGATAGTAATTAACCTTTCTATTTTTTTTAAAAATTGGGGTTGGATAGTACTTCTGGGGATAATCGGCCTGATTACCGCCATTTTTAGATACTATCGGACTGAAGAAGGAAAAAGATTTTTTGATAAGTTTTATTTTCAACTTCCGTTGATTAGCCCGGTTTTAAAAATGATTTATCTTGCTCGGTTTGCTGAAAATCTTTCTACTTTAATTTCTGGCGGTCTTCCTATTGCTCAGGCCTTGGAAACTACCGGAGACATCGTGGACAACGCTGTTTATAAAGAGATTATTTTAAAAGCTAGAGACGAGGTTAGAAGAGGGGAGTCGATTTCAGCGGTTTTGGCCCGTTTCCCCGCAGCCTTCCCGCCTATTGTTACCCAGATGGCTTCAGTGGGAGAAAGAACCGGCACTTTGGATAAAACTTTAATGAACCTGGTCGAATTCTATCAAGAAGAAATAGATAGAACCGTCAATAGTCTTTTAAGTATTTTAGAGCCCCTTTTGATTGTTTTTTTAGGAATAATCGTAGCCGGTCTAATGGCAGCGGTCTTAATGCCTCTTTACCGCATGGCTGGAGTGTAAAGGATCAGCCCCTCTATGTTATGCAATTTACTCAGTTTTTTTTGGGGGGGGCGGGGTTCTCACTTCGTTCAAAGTTTTCCACTTGCTTTAATTTTCTGTTACCGTATATAATAAAGAAATAATAGGCCGGAAATAATGATTTATCTTAAAGGAACTAAAAAACTAAATTTGGAGCTGGCAGGGCATCCTTATCGGCAAGCTTTTTTAAAAACAAGGCCGATTAAACTTAATAACTATTAATCATCAATATGAAAAAGAAAAAAGGTTTTGCTCTCATTGAGTACGAATGCTCAAAGAGCAGAGGGCGAAATGAGGGTTTTACCCTCATTGAGCTATTAGTGGCAATTGCGATTATCGGGTTGTTAACTTCTATTGTTTTAGTTCAACTGGGGCCGGCAAGAGGCAGAGCTAGAGATGCCAAAAGACAACAAGATTTCGCTCAGATTTCTCAGGCAATGGAATTATGTAGAATGGATGAAGATTGCGGAGAAGGAGTAGATCAATATATTAAGAATGCTGGTCCAGCCATTCCGGCCATCGGTAATTACATGACTTCACCTCCTCAGAGTACCGGCAATACAGATTATACTTGGGTAGATAATAGTTCTTTGGACCCTGTAGTTCAGTATTGTATTTACACTACTTTAGAGCAGGCCGGGGACGATATGTACTTCTGTGCTTCCGAAGCCGGCACGAACACGAAAGTTTATGCCACTGGTACGCCTGCTTTAGGAGCTTGTTGTTACTAAAAATATCAAAGGTCGAAAATCAATTACAATTAATTGTTTAATTTTTAATCATGATTCAGATATTTACTAAGAAACGCCGTGGTTTTACCTTAAGTGAACACGAACGCTCGAAGAGCGGAGGGCGAAATGAGGGTTTTACTCTCATTGAACTCCTGGTAGTAATCGCTATTATTGGGATTTTAGCTGGAATTGTCTTGGTTTCTTTGGGCGGAGCCAGATCAAAAGCCAGAGACGCTGCCAGGCAGTCTGATATGCGCCAGATAGTTACCGCCCAGGAAATGTACTATGGTGACAATGAAAAATATTTCCAGGCCGCTGGTTCTACCGCAGGTGTCCCGGCTATAGGCACGTATTTGACAGCTATAAATGACCCAAAATCTGGGAGTAACTATGTTTGGTTAGATAATACCGACACTACAGCCTTAACTCATACTGGTAACTGTGCCACTATTAGCGAATGTTTCTGTGGCTATGCTATTTTAGAGAACAAACCAAGCACTTGCACTGATACTTTCTACTATGTTGCTTCTGAGATAGGGAGCAAAGAACTCTGTTCAGCCACAGCTCCCGCCGCCTTCCCCTGCCAGTAATTCAGTGACGATTTAGAAATGAAATTATCCCCTGCCATTTCTGGTGGGGGATTTTTTATTTAAGTTTAAAAATGCTAAAATCTACAAAGACAGATGATTAATTGTCTTTTACATTTTTTTATTTTTCTTTTTGGTTTAACAGTAGGTTCCTTTCTAAATTGCATTATTTATCGCCTGCAAACTGGCGAGAGTTTTTTTTGGGGTCGCTCCTTTTGTCCTGATTGCCAGCATAAACTATCCTGGCAAGATTTAATACCAGTTTTAAGTTTTTTAATACTTAAGAGAAAATGTCGTTATTGCCAACAAAAAATTTCCTGGCAATACCCTTTAGTCGAACTTGCCACCGCCATAATTTTTCTACTGCTTTTCCTTTCCGTTATTAATGTTTGTACCGCAGTGTATTTATTGCTAATTAGTTGTTTTTTGATTATTATTTTCGTTTATGACTTAAAACATTATATTATTCCTGATAAAGTCGTTTATCCTGCTATCTTCACAGCTTTTCTTTATCAACTATTTGAAGGTTTGGAATTTGAAATTTTAAGACCAATTTTATCATCAATTTTAGCTTCTGCCTTTTTTCTCATAATTGTTCTTGTTTCCCGAGGTAAATGGATGGGCGTGGGTGACGTAAAATTGGCCGCATTTATGGGTTTATTCTTGGGTTTTCCGAATATCCTGGTAGCCTTGTTTTTAGCTTTCTTTATCGGAGCTATAATAGGAATAGGGTTAATATTTTCTGGAAAACGAACTTTAAAGTCAGAAGTTCCCTTTGGTCCCTTTCTGATTTTGGGTACTTTTATTGCTTTTTTCTGTGGAAACCAAATTACCAATTGGTATTTCAGTTTATTTTTATGAACC
>CAYWKA010000011.1:10105-15915 GCA_964459265.1 uncultured Candidatus Saccharibacteria bacterium | reverse complement strand
CTTACAATTTAGATACTGACAAGATAATAATTACCCTTTTTTAAAACAAGAAAACTCCGCCGCGAATGGCGAAGTTTTCAGTTCGATAACTGTTCAAAACTATGTTTATTTTAGCTTAACTTCATATTTTGTTCAATTTTTGTGGTATAATTAGCCATATTATGTTGCGAGAATACCCAATTGTAAATGAGCAGGACGAAATTATTGGATATATGACCAAAACGCAAGCTTACGAGAAAAAGGCGATGTTGCGTTCGGTTCAGATGTTTGTATATAACTCGAAAGGAGAATTATACATCCAAAAACGCAGTAAAAATAAAAATCGTTATCCAGGTTACTTTTGTGCTTCAGCTGCCGGTCACGTTGAGTCAGGAGAAAATTATCAGGAGGCGGCAACCCGTGAATTAAAAGAGGAATTAGGAATAAAAAAGACAGAAGGGTTGGAATTTATCACTAAAGATAAGACTCCGGTTGGAAAAGGCAACTATGCGATGATGGTTCTCTTTACCATTATTACAGACGAACCGATAACTTTACAGAAAAAAGAAATAGAAGCGGGCAGATTTTATTCGGTAAAAGAGATCAAACGTCTCATCTCAAAAAATCTTCCTTTTACTTCTGCTTTTCTTCACTTTTTTTCCAAACGACATCCTTAAAAGCAGAGAGGGCAACCTTTTTTGAGATTGCCCTCTTTCTATTTTTTAAAATGACCTCGTATAAAGATCTTGCCTTGGATTATCTTATGAGCTAGTCGGGTATGAATTATTGCTGGTCTGGCAAATTTTTGACCACAGCCAGGACATTTTAAATCACCCTTGGTATTATCTTCAACGATCCGGTCAAGATAACATTTAACTAACGAGCCCGGCCCTTCTTTTTGGTACTTGTACAGAAAAGTGCTACATTTTGCACAATAAATTGATATAGTAAATATTTGTCTTTTTCTTCCTTTGTTCATAATGCCCTTCCCGGTGGGTGTTTTTTATTCCGATGGAATACCCCAATAATATCTGAAAGGTAATTGTATTCGGTGTGGCGCTCAAGAAACCCATTTAAGCCATTTACAACTTCCTTAAAGATTTTTGGTCCCTTAAGAGCTGCTTGAGTATATATTTGAACCGCTGAAGCTCCTGCCATCATCATTTGAATAACATCTTCAGCCGTATAAATGCCGCCGACACCAACAATTGGGATTTTTACAGATTGATACAGCTGGGAGACGCACCAAAGAGCAATCGGAAAAATCGCTTTTCCTGATACGCCGCCTGCTCCTCCTTCAGCGCCAAGTTTCGGTTTGGAAGTTTCAATATCTAAAAGGAGACCAGGCCCAATTGTGTTTGTACAGACAATTGCATCTGCACCGAGTCCTTCTGATTCCTTAGCCATTTTTATCAGGAAAGACGAATAGGAAAATTTTACCCAAATTGGAACATCAGTAGTTGTTCTAAGGAGCGGCAATAATTTACGAAGATGTTTTATATCAACATTCAGGTTTCCGCGAATAGCGCCAGAATGAGGGCAAGAAACGTTGATTTCGTAAGCGTCTACCTGTTGTTCATCAAAAACTCGGATTAATTTTTGGCAGCCAGCGATATCGCGCCCGCTCAACGAAATAACAAGAGGTGAGCCTGAATTTTTTACTTCCCCAATCCATTTGTCTCGCCAATCTGTCCATGGGTGTTCATTTCCGCTTTCGCAGTTAAGCATAATATCTGGACTCAAAACTATAGAACGAGGTACGGGGATATTCAGTCGTTCCGGAGATACATACTCTCTAAGGGTTCTGGTAACCATTCCGGCACAGCCAAACTGTTTTGCTTTTAGAAAGAAACGGGGAGTTTCCGTAATGCGGCCAGAAGCAAGAATAACTGGCGTAGCAAAATTAATATTTCCTACTCTAGTGCCAATGTTCATAACTTCCCTTCTTTAATACTGGCAAGAATCGGTTCAAAAACCTGTAATACTTGAGAAACATCAGTGTTTCCTGTATTCTTAGAGACCTCGATCACTGCTAGAAAAAGTGAACGATAGAGATTGATCTTACTAATTTCATCTTTTGCTGAATCTGTTCTTTTTTTAATTTCACCAAAGTCTTTACTTCTCCGAGATTTTTCTAAACGTTCCCATAATAAAGAAATATCTGATGGAATAAGGGCAATAGCTGAAACTTGAAAGCCTAAATTAGTTATCTTTATGAGGTTGTCGATATGAAATTCAGTCAAATAAATTTCTTCTTCACTAGCGACGTATAAATCACTTTTCCTTAGTCCATAAAGGCAACCAAATAATTCTTGGACGAGAATAAGCTCCCCTTGCTTCTGAAGACTTCGAAACTCTTCGATAGATACGCTCTTTCTGTTAGACAAATAATATTCGTCTGGTCTTAGAGCTCTAGTGGTTATCCAAACCAGTTCTTTAAGAGATGGATACCGTTCAAGCAACTTTTCTTTTATATATCCTTTACCGACGCCTGAGGGTCCGGTTATTGATACAATCATCAATCAGTACCTCCCTTTCTTAAATTTTTAAGGTCCTTTGACCTCCATTATCGCTAATTTATTTTACTGAATTTTCTTTTAAATGTCAAAGTTTAATCTACTTGATCTATTTTTTATTTTATCTCTATACAAGAAAACTCCGCCGCGAAGGGCGGAGTTTTCTGCTCGATAACTGTTTTTAACTACATTCCGGGAGTTTCTGGTGGCGGTGGTGGAGGAACGCTTGGTCCTTCGGAACTCTTTGGTAAAGTTGGTCCCCCTTTCTTCTTTGAGAAGTACCAAATTATTAATCCTATCACCACAATTGCCACAATTATCCAAACTATAGTCATAGAAAATTTAATAAAAAAATATTACCTTTATTTTATTTTTTCGACCTTGAAATGGATCGTTTAATCTATTTTCTTTCTTCTACCCTTTTCTGTCAAGTGGACAGCCAGTTTGTAAATGTCGCCGGCTCCCATTACTATCACTACTTTCTCACCATCAGCAAGATTTTCCTCTAAATAATCTATGATTTTATTGATAGGTAAATAAATTGCCCAGCTCTTATTTATTTTCTTAACCAATTTTTCTGAGCTCACTTTTTCTTTTATTTTTTTCTCCTCCCGTCCAGCTACGTCATATATGTCAGTAATAATTAGCTTATCAACTGGCGCTTCTCTAAAGGTTTTGACAAAATCATTAAACAAATAATAGGTTCTTTGATATTGATGGGGTTGGAAAATACACCAGATTTCTCTTTTAGGATATTTTTCCCGAGCTGTTTTCAGGGTTGCCCGAATTTCTGTCGGATGATGACCGTAATCTGAAATTAGGGTGCAGGGTTTAGCTTTTAGTTTAATAGCGTGTTCTTCAAATCGGCGCCAGCTTCCTTTATATTCTGATAATGCTTTGAAAGAAGTTTTATCGGGAATTTTTAAAACCCGAGCTACGGTTAGAGCCGCCAAAGCATTGGCAATATTATGTTCCCCGGGCACTTTCAAAATTTCCCTTAATTTTCCAACCACTTTCTGTTCTAAAGAAAATTTCTGGATTTTATGCCTAATATTTACTACCTTTTCAATATTCTTATCATCTTCATTCACTACCAGCACTCCCCCTCTTTGCAAACGTCCTGTATATTCTTTATAAGTTTTAAGAATATTTCTCAGGTTTTTATAGTAGTCCAGATGCTCGGCTTCAATGTTGGTTAAGACAATAATTTTGGGCCAATAATTTAAAAAAGAGGCCTGCCACTCATCTGCCTCAATGACTAAGTATTTGGATTCCCCTACCCGGCAATTAGAATTACCAAATTCTTTAAGTTTTGTCCCAACAATGACTGTCGGGTCCAAGCCAGCTTTTGCCAATAACAATCCAATCATTGCTGTAGTGGTACTTTTACCATGAGTGCCAGAAACAGCAATAGTAAAGTGGCTCTTGGTCAATTCTCCCAAAGCTTCAGGATAGCTTAGCAGTTTTATTCTTAAAACTTTTGCCTTTAATATTTCAGGATTATCTGGTTTGGCAGCCGGCGTATAAACTACCAAATCGACATTTTTAGTTACATTTTTAGTTTTGTGCTTGCCGATAAAAATTTTAACTCCTAATTTCTCAAGGGTTTCAGTGATTTCTGAAAAAACCAAATCAGAGCCAGTAACTTGATGGCCTGTTTTAAGATAGTATTTGGCTAAAGCTGAGACACCAATTCCGCCAATTCCAATAAAATGGACTTTTAACTTTTTAGGGCGCATGATTCTAAAACCGTATATTCCGGCCCTCTTTTTCTTAACTGGCTTTCCATTATTTCAACGGAAATTACTTCAAAATTTAAATCTGTTTCTTCTGAAACCTCTGGCCTTTCTTCAGGTTCAATCTGCCTAAAATCCCAGGCCTTAATTCTGCCCAAGGTGATGTGAGGGGCGTAGGGTCTTTTTTCGGCCTTCCTGAGGCCGCTATTTGGTGTAGCTAAAAGAGAATTTTCTAAATCACCTTGTAATTCCCCCAATTCTTCAGATTTTTCTCCTTCTGCCCAGACCATCCTGGGAGGAAGTTTCTTTGGCGGGCCGTAGCAAATCTTTTTTAGATTTATAACAAACGAAGGATGTCGGGAGGCAGTTTCGCTGACAATCTTACAGGTTTCAACAATTTCTTCGTCAGTAAGATAACCAAGAAAAATTAAAGTAATATGCAAATTATCCTTTTTGACCCATCTTACCGGCAATTCCGGCCACATTGATTGATAAGAAGACAAGGTTTTTTTGACTTCTTCCGGCAGGTTGATGGCAATAAAAATCCGATGATTCATCTTTTTATAATTAAAATATAACAAAATTTATGATAGAATTCAATTGCCGAGTTCGCAAAGCGAATGAAGGTGAAAAAGAAGATTTATCTTCTTTGCCTATGAATATGAAAGAAGCTTATTTATACAAAAGACTCATGGATAAAAAGGTTCAGTGTCAAAACTGCGCTCATTATTGCGTGATTTTGCCAGGAAAGCGCGGAATCTGCGGAGTCAGAGAAAATGTTGATGGAAAATTATACGCTCTAAACTATGGTAAAGCCATTGCTTTTAATATTGACCCCATTGAGAAAAAACCATTCTTCCATTTTTTACCCGGAAGCTATTCCCTGTCCGTTGCTACGGTTGGTTGTAATTTCGCTTGTAAAAACTGTCAGAACTGGAATATCTCTCAGGGTTTCAAAAAAGCAAAAGAAATTCCTGGCGAAGATCTACCGCCAAAAGAAATTGTCAGAATTGCTCTTCAGAAAAAATTACCCAGCATCTCTTATACCTATACTGAACCGGCCATCTTTTCCGAATATGCTTTAGATACAATGAAACTGGCTAAAAAAGAGGGGCTAAAAAATAACTGGGTGACTAATGGATTTTGGTCAAAAGAACTGTTTGATTTAATTTCCCTTTATCTGGATGCAGCCAATGTTGATTTGAAAAGTTTTGAAGATAGTTTTTATGTTAAATATTGCTCGGGCAAATTGCAGCCGGTTTTGGATACCTTAAAAAGATTAAAACAAAAAGGAATTTGGACCGAAGTTACCACTTTAGTTATTCCCACGCTTAACGATAAAGAAGAAATTTTTAAAGATATCGCTAATTTTATTAAAAATGATTTGGGTCCTGAAACGCCCTGGCATGTTACTCAGTTTTCGGGAGCTATTTCCTGGCAGCTTCAAGATATTCCTGATACTCCGGTAGAAACTCTTAAGCGGGCCTATGAGATTGGCAAAAAAGCCGGCTTGAGATATATTTATACCGGAAACGTGCCGGGCATACCTTCTGAAGACACTTTTTGTCCTAAATGCAAC
>CAYWKA010000011.1:0-10005 GCA_964459265.1 uncultured Candidatus Saccharibacteria bacterium | reverse complement strand
TACCGGAAACGTGCCGGGCATACCTTCTGAAGACACTTTTTGTCCTAAATGCAACGCTTTAGTAATTGATAGAACCGCTTATTTTGTGTCCCGTCATGATAAAAACGGCAAATGCCCTAAATGCGGCGAAAACTTAGATTTAATTTTAAAATAAGAAAATAAGATGGTGAAAATTGTTTTTGCTGCTATTTCTCCACATCCACCGATAATTCTACCTTCAGTCGGCTCTGAAGAAGATAGAAGACAGGTCAAAAAAACTATCGAAAGTTTAGAAAGTTTAGGTAAGAAATTAAAAGAAGCCAAACCAGATTCAATAGTTATTTCCTCTCCCCATCCTGACTGGGGATTCAATGTTCCCCTGTTCTTTTTAGCCAAGGATTTCAAAGGAGAAATAAAAACTTATTTAATTGGTTTAGAATCTCCAGAATTTTATTTCAAAGAAGGCCAAAAACTTGGCGGAGAACAGTTCTCTGGAAAAACTGAAAGGATTGCCTTGATTGCTTCAGGTGACCTTTCACATTGTTTGAAAGAAGATGGTCCTTATGGGTTGCATCCTGACGGCCCAAAATTTGATAAAGATTTAATAGAAGCTTTAAAGAAAAAAGATATTAAGAAGATTTTAAAGTTAGATGATAAATATCCTGAAGCTGGTGAATGCGGCCTGCGTTCTTTTTGCTTTATTTTAGGCATTTTAGAGGCCCATTCGACGAGCTCAGGGCAAGCCTATCAACCGGAAATTTTATCTTATGAAGGACCTTTTGGCGTCGGCTATTTAGTAGCAAACCTTAAGATACTATGAAAAATAAAAAATATAGTAAGGGGGTTTTCTTATCTCTGCCCAGGTATGAGAAAAACTTAAAAGAGGAAATCAAGTTTATTAACTCTTTGCCGGGAATAAATCATGTTGAAGTTTGGATTGAAGAAAATTTAAATTCATCAGAACTAAAAATCCTGAAGTCTTCTCTTAAGGAATATAAAATACTTATCCACGCTCCCTGGGTTCATTTGAGTTTAATATCTCCCCATCCAGAAATTAGAGAGATTACAGTTAAATTATATCTCCAAACCTTGAAAATCGCTGACAGTTTAAAAGCAAAATTAGTTACCTTTCATTGCGGTGGTAAAACTGTCTTTGAATCAACACGAGAAACAGAGAAAATATTTATTCAAAACTTTAAGAAAATTAGAAATAACTATAAAGGTAAGGTTCCTTTTACTATTGAGAATGTTCCAGCACTACTGAGGGGTCCTCAACTCTCCTATCCTGGCTTTTCTGATTTAATAGCATTAAAGAAAAAACTCCCTTGGCTCAAGCTTACTTTAGATACAGGTCATGCCTTTCAGGAAGGCAGAAATTTAAACTCAATTGCAGAATTCTTAGAAAGATACAAAAATTCGGTCTTAGACATTCATCTTCATGATGCTATTTTAAAAGGAGAGGCCCATTTAGCTCTGGGAAAGGGCAGTTTGGATTTCAACAAATTTTTCCGGATATTAGACAAAGTCGGTTATGCTGGCTATATCTCCTTGGAAACAATATCCAGAGAAGATACCAGAAAATCTTGGCAGAAAATAAGGGATTATTGACAGGGGTGCGGAGCGAGAGGTATAATTATTATCATTATGAAAAAATATTCGCACAAAGAAGTAGTTAAAAAGGTAGAAAAAATAGTTAGAAAGGCCTGTAAAAAAGAATCAAGTGTCTACGGTTACGATGCCTGGAAGCATCACATTCTGCCGGTAGTAAAGTATTCCAAAATGCTGGCCAAAAAATTAGGAGCCGATAAAGAAGTGGTGGAATTGGCCGCCCTACTGCACGATTACGGTGCCATCAACGGCGATCGTGACGAACATCATATTTCTGGAGCTAAAGAGGCAGAAAAAATCCTTAAAAAATTCAACTATCCTCAAGAAAAAATTGAAAAAATCAAGCATTGTATTTACGCTCACCGCAGTAGCCGGCCCATCAAAAGAGAGACTATTGAAGCAGAAATTGTAGCCAGCGCTGATGCTATGGCTCACTTTGAAGATATTCCTTCGCTTTTTTACTTGGTTTTTTACAGACACAAATTAGACATTGAGGAAGGCGTAGAATCACTGAAAGGTAAACTGGCAAGAGATTGGAAAAAATTAATGCCTCAAGCCAAAAAGATGATTGAAGCCAAATACGAAACAATCAAACAAATCCTTAAATAATGAACCCTTACGTTCTCTTAGCCAGACAAGCAGTTGAAAATTACATCCGAGAGAAAAAAATTAACCCCCTGCCAGACGGCTTGCCAGAAGAATTCTTTAGCCGGAAAGCAGGGGTTTTTGTTACCATTATGAAAGGCAACGAATTGCGAGGATGTATCGGGACCTACTCCCCCACCAAAGAAAACATTGCTGAAGAAATTATTCAAAACGCCATTGCCGCTGCCACCGAAGATTATCGATTTGACCCCATTGACGAGAAAGAGCTATCTAAACTTTCTTACACTGTTTACGTTTTAAACAAACCAGAATTAGTCAAAGATATTAAGGAGCTTGATCCTCAAAAATACGGAATTATCGTTAAAGCTCAAAGTTTCTCGCCGGCTTCTGATGTAATATTTAATCCTTCCCCGGGATTGTCTCAGAAATCCGGACTATTACTGCCAGATTTAGAAGGGGTGGATACGGTTGAAAAACAAATTGCTATTGTCTGCCAAAAAGGCGGGATTGACCCCGCCCAAGAGCAGATTTTGATTTATAAGTTTAGCGTTGAAAAGTATCAGCAATAAACTGCTCTACCATTTCTCTGGCTTTTTCGTCGCTAAACTGCTGGGGCGGATGTTTCATCAAATAAGCTGAAGCGGAAATTAAAGGTCCGCCGATTTTTCTATCTAAAGCCAGTTTTGCTAACCTTATCGCATCGATAACTATTCCCGCGCTGTTTGCTTTGTCATCCACATCTAAACGCAATTCAAGAGAAAAAGGAATATCGGAAAACATCTTCCCCTCGATTCTAATAAAAGCCAATTTTTTATTTTCCAAAAATGGAATAAAATCGCTCGGCCCAATATAAATATTTTCTGGGTTTATTCTCTCGTCCAATTGGCTAGTTACTGCTTCAGTTTTGCTGACTCTTTTACTTTCTAATCTTTTTTGCTCCTTCATATTCAAAAAGTCAGTATTACCGCCAACATTTATTTGATAAGTTCTATCGATTGTTGCTCCCCGATCTTTGCAAAGTTTAGCTAAAACCCGGTGAACAATGGTCGCTCCTATTTGGCTTTTTATGTCATCGCCAACAATTGGGATTCTGGCTTTTTCAAATTTCTTTCCCCATTTTTTGTCAGAAGCAATAAAAACCGGAATACAATTTATAAAGCTGCATTTCGTTTTGAGGGCGATATTTGCCCAAAATTCGGTTGCTTTTTGGCTTCCAACAGGTAAATAATTAACCAAAACTTCGGTCCCGGTCCTTTTGATTTCTCTTTCAATTTCTTTTTCTAATTTTTTTATTGGAGTGGGATTTTTTATCGGGTTTATTCTATTTTCAACAAATATTCCGATTCCGTCTAAAACTGGCGCTTCTTTAACCACTGTTTTATTTTTCGGTAACTTTACCCAATTTACTAAATTTGGATTGGCGAAGACTGCTTTATCTAAACTCTCCCCCACTTTATTTTTCCCGACATCGAAAGCTGAGCTAAATTCAATGTCATCAAAACTATAAGGGCCGATTTTTTGATGCATCAGCCCAATTATTTTTTTCTTTTTGTTTCTCTTGTAATATTCAATACCCTGAATTAAACCGGCAAAGCAATTACCAACTCCGATTACCCCGACTTTAATTTTTTTCGTCATATTGTAAAATATAATAAGGTTAAGATATTGTTTCAGCGGCCGTTTGACTCTTCTATTTTACCATCGTAAAATAATGCGTCAAGGAGGAGTTGTGGAAAACCGAACTAATTAACCAATATGTTACCCATCGAACGACTACAGAAATCAAACACAATAGAAAATTTATGGATTTACATTCTATCTCTTTTAAAAAAAAGGAAAGTTTATGCCTGGGAAATACCTTCCATAATTGAAAAAAAATTTAATTTCAAGCCCGGCAAAATTACTCCTTATCGAGTTCTCTACCGATTAGAGAAAGCCGGATTTGTCGAAAGTAAAATGAAAGAGAGAAGAAGATTTTATCAGATTACCGAAAAAGGGGAAAAAGAACTGGAAAAAGGAAAAGGTTTTTTAAAAGAATTTTTAAAAGAAATATGAAGAAAAAAACTGCTAAAAAGAAAAAAACGAAAAAAAAGAAAAAAAATCAGCAGGAAGAAACGGTTATTCAGGAAATAGTCAATCATTATTTCTATACCAAAGGTCTTTCTTTGGAACAGATTAAAGACGATGCTAAAAAGAAAAAGATAATTTATTCCAGATATACCCGGCCGGCCAAACAGCTTTTGGAATTGGCAGGTTCAGTCAAAAAAGCCAAGGAGGCCATTAACATTGTGGCTGAATGGGCCAAATCCCGCAATTTGGATTACACCATTGAAACGGTTTTCAAAAGATGGCTGGAATTAGGTCGGCTAAAACCAAAAGAAATTATAAAAAAACCATATTATCATGGAAATCCTATGGTTTGGTCGGAAATTAAGAAAAAATGGTATGTTATTGATGAGACCGGCTCCTGGCTGGAATTCGCCGGCAAAGAAGAAGAAGTTGAATGGCGAATCATAAAGTAGTCAATGAACAGTGAAATAAATCCAAAACTAAAAATTGTTTTTATGGGAACTCCGGAATTCGGAGCAATTATTTTAGATAAGCTTATTAAAGGAAGATATAAGCCGGCCTTGGTAATAACCGCTCCTGATAAACCGGTCGGCAGGGGGCAAGAGATTACTCCTCCAGCCGTCAAGGTTGTGGCTGAAAAACATAAAATTGAAATCATTCAGCCAGAACAAATTCAAAGCTCAAAGCCCAATATCCAAAACTTAAATCCTGATTTAATTGTGGTGGCTGCTTTTGGCCAGATAATTCCCAAAGAAATCCTTGAGATGCCGAAATACGGCTGCTTAAACGTTCACCCTTCCCTTCTGCCTAAATATCGGGGGCCCTCCCCTATCCAGGCCGCCATTTTTAATGGGGACAAAAAAACCGGCATAACCATTATGTTGATAGACGAAAAAATGGACCACGGCCCCATTCTCAATCAAAGAACAATAATGATTGAAGAAGATGAAACTGCCGTTACCCTGCACGATAGATTAGCTGATTTAGGAGCGGGTCTTTTAATGGAGACCATTTCCAGATGGACCAGAAATATGATTAAACCTCAAGCTCAAGATGACAGCCAGGCTACTTTTACTAAGGTTCTGACCAAAATTGACGGCAGAATTAATTGGCAAAAATCTGCCCAAGATCTGGAGCGGGAAGTTCGGGCTTTCTATTTTTGGCCGGGAAGCTATACTTTTTGGGAAAAAACTGGAAAATCGATTACCCGAGCGTCAGCGAAGGGTGGAGATGAACGAAGTTCAGCGATTCAGATAAAAGTTCTAAAAGCCAGGGTTTATAAATCGCCAAGTGAAATAAAGTATTCGGTTGGTAAAACCTTAGTGGTGCCTCAGAACGAGCTGGCGGTTCAGTGCGGAGTGGGATACTCTATGGGAGTCGGCGATTTTTTAGTTATTGAAAAATTACAAATGGAAGGGAAAAAAGAAATGGCTTCAGAAGAATTCTTAAGGGGCTACCCCAGCTTCATTGGCGTTATCCTTAAGTAGCCGAGTGCCAGTGGAGGGTGGAGATGAACGAAGTTCAGCGACTAGTATGCTTACTCATAACGACCTAAAAAAAGGAGTCCAGTTTATTTTGAATAAAGAGCCCTATGAAGTTTTGGACTCTTCTTTTATTTTTAAAGGAAGAGGCAGTTCTACTGTCCAGGCCAAAATTAAAAACCTAATTACCGGAAACATTATTACCAAAACCTTTCGTCCCGATGAAGAATTTGAGGAAGTAGAGATTTCCAAAGTTAAAGCTAAATTTTTATATCAACATCGCGATAATTTTGTTTTTTCGGAAGCTGACAATCCAGCTAAAAGATTTGAATTAACCACTTCCCAAATTGGCGATTCTAGAATTTTTCTTAAGCCAGCTCAAATTGTTGAAGGAATAATTTTCCAAGACAGAGTTATTAATATATCTTTGCCAATTAAAATCAATTTAAAAGTTATTGAGGCTCCGCCCGGGCTTAAAGGCGACAGGGCTCAGGCCGGAAATAAACTGATAACTTTAGAAACTGGAGCTAAAATAAATGCCCCCTTGTTTATCAAAGAGGGCGACATTGTTGAGGTTAACACCGAAACCGGCGAGTACGTCAGACGAGTAGAATAATTAACAAAAATTTGTTAAATATACTTGAGGGTTTTATTATTGGTCTTGGTAGATTTTTTTAGCTAAATAGTTTTTAATAATTTTTTCGCTGGGGAAATATAAAGGCGAAGGTAAATTGTTTAAATCAAACCATTGCCACTCGGTAATTTCGTCAGGTTCCATTACTTTGGGTTCTCCCTCAAAATCTTCAGCTAAGAAGCCAATAGTAACAAAGTGAGCATCCCGAACAATATCATTGGAAACGCTAATTACTCTAAGATTTTTTACTTTTATGCCGGTTTCTTCCAGAATTTCTCTGGCAGCCCCTTCTTTGAGATTTTCTTTGAAATGAAGCTTACCGCCGGGCATGGTCCAGCTTCCTTCGCCGTGCAGCAAGCTACTGGCTTTTTCCGGGTCAGGATGGCGATGGCCTAAAAGTACTTTCCCTTCCTTTAAAATCATCACTCCAAACCCCACTCCCGGCTTTTGCTTTATTTTCGGCGGTTGGGGGTCCATAGCGATTTCCACCAAAAAGTGGGACTTTGTTTTTTAATTTCCTTAGCTAACTTTTTGGCTAATTTAGTTGACATTAATTTTTCTTGTTGGCTTTCTAATCTGCCAGGATTGAGCCAGAATTCAGCTTCCTTATTCCCTTGCCACTGGTACTCTCTTAAAAGCAAAATTTCATCAAGCAGGTCAGCATCTTTGGCGATTTTGGCTTCTAAAGTTTTTCTTTCTTGGTATTCCTTAGAGAGATTGATTAGTTCTTTTGAATGCAGTAAATCTTTCAGTTGTTCATCCCTAATTTCTCCTTCAAATACTTTGAGATATCTTTTGTGAACCCAATTTTGATCGGCCGAACGGGTTTCTTCCAGGTCGTGCAAAAGACACATTTTGATTACTTTATCGGCATCAGCTTTTAATTCTTTTGCCAAAAAATAACCAATAAAAGTCGTCCGGAAGGTATGAGAAGCGATGTTATCAGTCAAATCTTCAGAAAGCAGCGTTTGCTGATGAGCTCTTATCACCTTTCTCAAATTGCCGACTTCATAAAAAAAAGAAACTAATTTTTGAATCTGATTTTGTTTCATAAATTATTTAATTTTTATTTTGAGGAATTTTCGTTTGCCCACCTGAATTATCACTCCTTCTTTGAGTTCAATTTTTTCTTGCCAATCTCTTTTTACTTCACCGTCTATTTTTACCCCGCCCTGAGAAATGATTCTTCGGGCCTCGCTTTTTGAAGAGGCCAGTTTTGAATTGAACAGCAAGTCAATTAAAGGATAAACTCTCTTTGAGGTAGTAAAAACCGGTATTTGGCTGGGTAACCCCTTTTCTTTGAAAACTTTGTTAAATTCTTTTTCTGCCAGCAGAGCTAATTTTTTACTGTGGCAGAGAGTAACGATTTCCCTGGCTAGCTGGGCTTTGGCTTGTCTGGGTTTAGCGATTATTTTCTTCACTTCTTTTAAGGGAAGGTCAGTTAATAATTCAAACCCAGTTTCCAAAAGAGTATCAGGCCAAGCCATAATCTTACCGTACATTTCTTTAGGCTCCTCAGTTAAAGGAATTAAATTTCCTTCAGTTTTTCCCATTTTCTTCCCAGTCGGGTCAACTAGAAGCTTTGTTGTCAAGACGAACTTTTCCTTGTTTTTCATCTTCTTCATTAATGTTCTCCCTGCCAACATATTAAAAGTTTGGTCACTTCCACCGATTTCTAAATCAACATCCATTGAAACACTATCGTAAGCTTGAAATATTGGATATAAAAATTCGTGGACATGAATGTTTTGGCCAGCTTTTATTCGTTTTTGAAACATATCTCTTTCTAATAGTCTGGCAACAGTAAACTTGGAAGCCAGGGTAAGCATGTCGATTGGTTTTAGTTTATTACTCCATTTTTCATTATGTAAAAACCTGACATTTACCTTATTGAAATCTAAAATTTTCTCAATCTGTTTTTTATAACTTTTAGCGTAAGCTGAAACTTGTTTACGGGTTAACATCTTTCTTGTTGTATATTTACCAGTCGGATCTCCAATGGTAGCAGTAAAGTCACCTATTAAAACAATGGTCTCATGCCCCAAATCTTGAAATTGGCGCAATTTCCTTAAAACTGTTAAGTGGCCCAAATGAAGCTTACCGGTAGGGTCAATCCCATTATAAATTCTGAGTTTTTTGCCAGACTTCAAAGCTTTTTCCAGCGCCTTGCGATTAGGATAAATTACCTCTACTCCCCTACTTAAAACTTCATTGATTGCCTGAGCGTTAGCGAAAGGTGGAAAAGAAGATTTATCTTCTTTGATTTTCTTAGGATTAGTAACAACTTTCATATTTTCATTATATATTAAGCTTTTATTTAATAAAAGTGGAAGTCAAGGCAAAACAAAACTCCATCGCACTAAAAAACCGCCCGATTGGCGATTTTTTTTGCTGCTAGGTCTCAACGCTGTTAGAACCTATAAAACCTATCTCGTAGTCATTCCTGTAGAATAATTAGTGTATAATTGCAAAGTATGATGAGTATTGGGCTCGATTGGTAAATCGCGGAGAGCAATTCGTGCCGGCATCCAAATATAATCTTCTGCCTCATTATTCAGCCGAACACGCTTACTAATAACACGAACTACATTATCAACAAAGATGTGTTGTATACCGGGTAAGTAGTAGCCAGAGTTTTTTATTTGATCAAAAGTGCAGAGATGTACACCGATTTTTGATTTTAGACCCGTTTCTTCCCGAACCTCTCTTACTAAAGCATCCTCGAGACGTTCGTTTCTACGTACTTTACCGCCTACTATTGAATAACGCCCTCCCCATTTGTGGGTTTTTACAAGAAGAATTTCCTTCTCTTTTTTGTCAGAATCGTGTTCAATAATACCACCGGTTGCTACCACAGAACCCGGAACCATTAAATCTTCCCAAAGTTTATGGATTTTCTGTTCGTTTCTTTTAATCTTAGGTTCTGGGAGTTGTCCCATTTCTTGAATGTAGATAGCCAGGTCTTGAGGCCGCCAAACAGCATTCTTGTGGACATATACTGGATGGTCTTGTGGAGATTGGGAAAATAAACATCGTACGTTTATGACTTGAGCGATGCCAAGTTCATATGATGCGCTTTTACCAATATATCCTTCCGGGTTCACAAAATAACTGAACCCATTCTCACCTAAACGTTTCAAATGATGTAAATAAAGTAACTCAACCATTCTTGGGTCACAATTTTCTTCTCCCTCCAAAAACGCGAAACCTTTCTCAAAAGAGGTAATCTCTGCTATCTGTGGCGCTAAAACTTCAATACCAGCCTCAGTAAAAATACGGTGTATTTCTTTTATTAAACCAAAGTGTTTACGGAAGCTTCCGTGTAAAACACACCGAAAAGATTGTCTTTTACTATTGTATTTCATAATTTATTTGAGGGTCTTAGTATAATAATAAGATGATTTAGATAAGGGGCGAGGTAAGGTTGAAAGAAGTGTAATAAAAAGAATAATACCAATAACAATAAAGCCTATATCTCGCCATATTGGATCTAACTTTAAAAAGTTAACAAGTAAAAAATCAAGTAAGGTAACTACTAATGCAATTATAAGGGTAAGGGTTAATCCAAGGGCTTTCCTTTTAACATAGGGGTCTTTTGAGGTTTTAAACTGCTGAAAAAAGATAATA
>CAYWKA010000010.1:0-26643 GCA_964459265.1 uncultured Candidatus Saccharibacteria bacterium | reverse complement strand
CTAAAACATCTTCGTACGACGCGTCTCAATCACCTGACTTAGCATATGATGGCTGCCGGGCTTGGATTCGAACCAAGATACCATTCTCCAGAGGAATGTGTCCTACCGTTAGACGACCCGGCAATAATTAAACTTTCAAGTATTTTCTTATAGCAATCAGGCTGGAAATTATTCCCAAGCTGATTCCGGCAAGAAACTGAAGTAAAAATATAAGCCCGAGGTTTTCAGTAAAGATATTAAACAAATTAAGACCAGGAAAGAAAAATTCTATCTTAGGACTAACTATCCAAGAAGTTAAACCAAAAATTGCCAGACAAATAAGGGAAGCTAAAATTCCCGCCATAACCCCTTGAATTAAAAATGGCCCCCGGATAAACCAATTACCAGCACCAACCAACCTTTGGATTTTAATCTCTTCCCGGGAATTGTAAATAGCTAATCTGATAGTATTAAAAGTCACTAAAACGGCGACAATCACCAAGATTATTGAAAACAGAACACCAACCCCATTGATAGCTCCGGTTAAAGAAAAAATTCTCTCTATCACTGGTTTTCTTTGAAAATAATCTACTTTCTCAATTAAAGTTTCGAAAGAGGGATGCTCCAAGAAAGTAGAAATGGTTCCGTATTGGCTGGTTTTCCAGGCCTTAATGTTTAAAGAGGCCAAGAAGGGATTCTCCCCTATTTCTTCTAAAGATTCCATTATAATCTCCTCATCCTCGTGTCTTTCTACAAAATCTTTGTAGGCCTGATCTTGAGAAACATAACTAACCTCTCTTATTTCTTCCATTTTGGCTAATTCTTCTTTCAGGTCTAAAATTTCTGTTTCAGTTACGCTTTCTTTAAAATAAACCGAGACATCAACCTTTTCTTGTAAAGCAGAGGTTAAAAAATTACTCATTTCCCGGAAAAGAAAAAGCGTAGTCACTACTGAAATGGCAATCACCAGAATAAAAAGGGTGGCCAGGGCTAACTCGCCGTCTCGCCGAAAAGTTGTCCAGCCCAATTTGATAATCCTTTTGAAAGTAAATGGCATATTATAGTATAAATCTGCCTTTTTCTTCGTCTCTAATTATTTTTCCTTTCTCTAAGGTAATAACTCTTTTCCCTAATCGGTTAATTATCTCTCTATTATGAGTAGCTAAAATTACCGTGGTACCCATTTCCTGAATTTTTAGTAAAAGACGGATGATATCCAAAGTATGATAAGGGTCTAAGTTGCCAGTCGGTTCATCAGCTAAAATTACTTCTGGCCTGTGAATTAAAGCTCGGGCAATGGCTACCCTCTGGCGCTCACCCCCCGATAACCCAGCCAAAAAATTGTTAGCTTTGTCTTTTAGCCCAACGATTTCTAAAACCTCGGGCACATCTCTTTTAATCTCTCTGTCTGAAAAGCCGATTACCTCCATGACATAGGCAATATTTTCGTAAGCTGTTTTATTGGGAAGAAGTTTGTAATCTTGGAACACCGCTCCAATTTTCCTTCTTAACTGCGGCAACTCTCCTAATTTCAGCTGATGAATATCAATACTATCAAAAAAAATTTGACCTTGGGTAGGTTTTTCTTCAGCTAAGAGAAGCCGGAGTAAAGTTGTCTTTCCTGCTCCTGACCTTCCGACAATAGAAACGAATTCTTTTGGCTTTATTCCAAAAGAAACATCCTCTAAGGCGACTGTCATTAAGCAACCAGCATAGGCAGGATAAATTTTAGTAATACCTTGAAAAGAAATCATCTAACTTATTGTTTTATTCCGGATTCAACAAATTGGTCCAAATTACCATCCAAAACCTCCTCGACGGCCGAAGTTTCCACCTTGGTCCTTAAATCTTTAACCATTTTATAAGGATGGAGAACATAAGACCGAATTTGATTTCCCCAGCCAGCCGATACTTTCTCACCTTTAATTTTTTCTATTTCCTGGTCTTTTTTTTCTCTTTTTATTTGATAGAGTTTGGCAGTTAAAACTCTTAGCGCCTTTTCTTTGTTTACTCCTTGTAATCTTTCTGACTGGCAAGAAACTTTGATGCCGGTCGGTAAATGAGTTATTCTTACCGCTGTCTCCCGGCGATTAACATATTGTCCGCCGGGTCCCGAAGCTCGGAAAGTTTCAATTTTTAACTCATCGGGGTTAATTTGGACTTCTTCTTCCTCTTGAGGAATTTCCGGTAAAACTTCAACTAAAGCAAAGGAGGTATGGCGTAAAGATTTAGCTGAAAAAGGCGAAATTCTTACCAAGCGGTGGACTCCGCCTTCCTTTTTAAACAGGCCGTAAGCGTAAAGGCCTTTAACCTCTAATGTTACTGATTTGGTACCGATTCTGCCTTCCGGTCCACCTCCTTCTCCAAAAGATTGATGTAAAACAGTGGCCTTCCAGCCTTTTCTTTCACAGTATCTTTCGTACATTCGCAAGAGGAGAGTAGCCCAATCCTGGGCATCTTGTCCGCCAGCCCCGGAATAAATTGACAAAATAGCATTATTTTTGTCGTGTTCTCCTGAAAGAAAAAATTTCAGCTCTTCTTTCGCTAGTTTCTCTTCAAAAACGCGAGCGTCAGCGAAATGTGAAGATGAACGAAGTTCATCGACCTCCTCAATTTTTTTCTCGTCTAACTTCTCTAATTCTTCTTTTAATTTTTGGAAATTCTCTACTTCTTCTTTCAAGCGAACTAATTCTTGGCTGGCTTCGGCGGCCGTCTTGCGGTCTTGCCAAAAATCGGGATTGGCCATTTCTCTTTCTAATTGCTCTATCTTTTTTTGTTTTTTAGCTAAGTCAAAGACAGTCCGCCAACTGGCGGAGTCGTTTTTTAAATTCGACGGTTTTTTCAGGAACAATCTCCATATTCTTTAATTATTATACAATAAATTTCTCAAAAAGAAAAGAGTCGTCTAGCGGACGATACGAAGTCCCGTAGTGAAGCGAAGCTTCTACTACTTGGGATTAGAACCTGTTTTTAAACAAAAAACCAGCTGATAAGCTGATTTCTTGTCCTAAATAAACCTTGTTTTTAACGCTTACTTAGGACAGGAGAGAGAGGGGAGGTTAGGTTCTTATTCTGTCCTTAGCTTCACATCGTTGCGAAGGAAGATCAATTACCCTTTTTAGGAGCATAGCTCCACCTTACCCTCTCTCTTTGAGATTCTACCGATTGAGGCCGTGGATTAGCATCTGGCCCTCAAAAACTTCCTTGAGGTAGTGAATTGAGAGTCCCAGAAGTTCTTCTTTGGTGACCCCGATAGCCTCTAGCTCTGGCTCCTTTATGATATTGCCGATCTCTCTTTTAATATTAGCAATATCGTTTAGGGAGAACTTCTTACGAATTTGGAGCTTGAAGGCCATTCGAAGAATCTCTAATTCCCTCTTCTCGTCCATTTTTTCACCTCCTTTCTGGACAAGATTGAGGAGTTTGGAAGAAGAAATAATTTCCTCTGTCCATTTATATTATACCATACAAAATAATAATTTGTCAATAGTGGATATCTACCAAAAAACCCAGTAGTAGAAAGCTTCACTTTCACTATGGGGCTGGGCCGCCTAGGAAAGTTAACTAATAGCTAGAAACTAACAATTAATAACTAATTTTGGATCGTCTAGCGGACGATATTAGAACCTGTTTAGGAAAATAAAAAAGAGCCTGAATCAAGAATAAACTTGATTGGACTCTTCTCCTTGATAAATATGCCCTATTAAGGAGTGTGAACGGACACCTTATCCATTACAGGGATGACCTTCGCCCATAGCGTTAATCCATCAGTCCTATTTTTCAATTCAAGATGAATGGGGCCAATCTCGTAAACAACATTTTCAGGATTATGATTTCCCACCCCAGAAAATAGTACTCGTGGCAAGAAAATCTCATATTCACCTTCAAATGAACTAACCTTTTTGCCCTTTAGGATATTAACGAGATCATCAATATCTTCGGCGGAAATCACGGCTATAGGAAAATCTCTCATTCCTCTCTGCTGGTTCGGATGCAGGTACTTAGACGACATACCACGGACGATTGCAAAATACATAGATTCCTCCTTTCAGTTTAAATTTTAGTTTTTTGTGCTAATAACAAAACAATACCACATTTCTGTGGTATTGTCAATTATCAGGGTCGAGAAGGAGATTCGAACCTATAACCTATCCCGCCCTTTATTTGAGCCGATGGGCAGAATTGAACTGCCGTCGGTGGTTTACGAAACCACTGCTTTACCACTAAGCTACATCGGCGCGATAAGCGGGATACCAGAATTGAACTGGCGCTTCTTCCTTGGGAAGGAAGCGTACTACCGCTATACTAATCCCGCACCGAGTTCCGCGATAGCGGAACGAAGGTGGAGATGAGACGAAGTCTCATCGACTAATTTTGTTTTTTAGCCATTCCCACCAATTTTGAGGATTCCAGAAATTTTTTTCCTCTTCTTCCGAAGTTTCTTCTTCTTCGGGCGGTAAAATTACTACCTGCTGTTCTCCTTTTCCTACATAGCCTTGTTCGTAGAGCTTCTCTTTCCAATATTCTTCCTCTTCAGTTTGAACGATGCCTGCTTTTAAGGCCTGATTTTTTTCTTCCAGGGCCTCAATTTGTTCTTTTAAGGAATTGACTTTAGCAGTAAGCTCTCCTCTCCTTTGGCCGATTCTCCAGTTAGAAAAAATAAGAAAACCAATTACTGCCACGAAAAATAACCCTAAAATAACTGAAGTAAAGACGGTCCTGACAGAGCTGGTCTTTTTAAATTTCTTAAATTTTGCTATCATGAATTATGACCTTCAAAGCTAAAAAAATCTTCAGGATAGTCTGGATTATTTTAATATCCCTGGTGGTTTTAAGTATGTTTGTTCTTCTCTTGGCGCCGCTGATTAGATAATAATCTAATTTTCTCTTAGCTTCAAGTGCCGAAGTCCTCTTTATCTCATCACCCTTTAAACATTTCTAAAAATACTCTGGAAGGAATAATTACCCTTCCTTTTTCTTTTAGCTCCCGCTTGCCTTTTTTTTGTTTTTCTAATAATTTTCTTTTTCGGGTGTAGTCCCCTCCATAAAGAGGAGCAATGACATCTCTCCTTTTGGCTCTGATGGTCTCCCTGACAATAATTCTGCCCTCCATTTGAGCCTGGAGAGCCACGGCAAAAAGCTGAGCAGGTAAAACCTCTTTTAATTTTGAAAGTTGTTTTTTCCCTTCCAGGTAGGCCTCTTTTCTATTGATAATCCTTGAGAAAAATTCTTCTTTTTCGCCGGCAATTAAGACTTCCAATTTTACCAAATCTCCGGAGCGATATCCTAAAATTTTATAGTTCATTGAAGCAAAACCCTGAGTAGTTCCCTTTAATTTATCATAGAATCCGGTGATAATTCCCCTCAAAGGAAATTCGTAGATTAAAAGCAATCGTTCCAGAGAGAAATATTTAGTTTCAATATGTCGGCCAGCTAAATTCTTAAGGAGTTCGGAAACCCGACCGTAATAATTATGAGGGGTCATTATTTCTATTCTTGCCCAGGGTTCTTGAATTTCCTTAATTTCAGCCGGCGAGGGCCAGTCACTGGGAGAATAAACAAAAACTTCTTTGTCGTTTTTGTTAATGATTTTGTAAACTACTGAAGGCGTAGAAACTATTAGATTTAAACCAAATTCCCTCTTTAATCTTTCAGAAACAATTTCAGCGTGTAAAGTCCCTAAAAAGCCGCAACGAAATCCCCGGCCCAAAACTTCCTTAGCTTCTATTTCAAAAACGAGCGAGGCATCGTTTAGTTTCAGCTTGAATAGGGCTTCTTTTAATAAGTCAAAGTCGTTGGGGTCTTCAGGGTAAATAGAGGCAAAAACCATTGGCTGGGGCTCTTTATATTCTGGCCAGGGTTCTAAATTGGGAGTTTTGACGATGGTATCCCCTACCCGGACTTTACCCGACTCTTTTATTCCGGTAGCGATGTAACCAACTTCTCCAGTTTTTAGCTGCAGAGTAGGTTTTAGTTCCGGAATAAAAAATCCTACCTCTTTTACCTCGCTTTCAGTTTTGGCCTGAAGTAAATAAAATTTCTCGTTAGCTGAGATTTGACCGTCAATCATTCTGACATAAGCAATCACACCCTTGAAAGAATCGTATTTGGAGTCAAAAATTAAAGCTCTAAAAGGTTTTTTAATTTCTCCTTTCGGAGGAGGAGTTTTTTTTACTACGGCTTCTAAAAGTTGCTCAACGTTAGTGCCATTTTTGGCGGAAATAGTAAAAACTTCACCTATAGGAATATTTAATAACTTAGCCAATTCTTCCTTTACTTTTTCTGTTTGGGCCTGAGCTAAATCAATTTTATTAACCGCCGGAATAATTACTAAGTTTTGCTTTTGGGCCAGCTCTAAATTAGCTAAGGTCTGAGCTTGAATCCCTTTAGTAGCATCTACTAATAAAATTGCTCCTTCAGCGGCTGCTAAAGAACGGGAGACCTCGTAGGAAAAATCCACATGGCCCGGAGTATCTATTAAATTCAGAATATATTCCTTGTACTTCATCCGGACTGGCTGCATTTTAATGGTAATTCCCCTCTCTCTTTCCAAATCCATTAAATCTAAAAATTGAGGGCGCATTTTTTTGGCCTCCACAGTTTTGGTCAATTCTAAAAATCTATCTGCCAAAGTAGATTTCCCGTGATCAATGTGACTGATTATGACGAAATTCCTTATTTTTTCCATATTGAGCGAAGCTCGGGGGATTTTAAAAAGAAGGTGGCTAAAATATAAACCAAAAGGGCAACCAGAGAAACTACGATTGTTTGAAGTAAAATGCCGGAAAAAGTTTGTAAATTAAAGGGAGGGAAATTTAAGTTAAGAATAAAATAACTGGCCCCGGCCATTAAAATGGCGGCGGTAATAATCTTAAGAGTTGAAATACCAATTTCTTTCAATTTGTAATTGCCTATTTTTTTATAGAGGAAAAACATTAAAAGAACGAAATTGAAAATGGCCCCAATTGAAAAAGCTAAAGGCAGGCCGATAACAGCAATTTCCTGGCTATTAGAAAAAGAAAAGGCCCTAGTTAAAAAATCAGTGAAGGAATTAGAAAATTTTAACAGCCAGACAAAATAAAAACTTAAGGCAATGTTTAGAGCCATAGCGAAAAGAACAATTAAGGTCGGAGTTTTAGTATCCTGTAAAGAAAAAAAGGTTCGGGAAATTAAAAGATTCAAAGAAAGGGCGAAAATGCCAAAAGCAAAAAGACCTAAAGAAGCAGCCGTAAGCTGAGCATCGGCAGGGTCAAATTGGCCGTGTTTTAAGATAATCCCGATGATTTGATTTCTTAAAATAAAAATCAAAGCACTAACCGGAATTGTTAGGTAAAGAACCTGGCGAAAGACCGAAGAGAAGCTGGTGATAAATTCTCCTTTTTGACCTTTAGCCCAAGCCCGAGAAAGAGCCGGAAAGGCGGCCACGGCAAAGGAAATACCGATTATCCCTACCGGAAAATACTGGAGATTGTTAGCAAAATTAAATATAGCTACTGAACCAGCAGTCAAAGTAGAAGCAATGGCCGTAATGACAATCAGGTTTATTTGATAGCCGGCCGTTCCAAACATTCGGGGAACCATTAAAGTAAAAACTTTTTTTACTCCCGGGTGCCTAAAGTTAAAGAGCGGCCGGTATTTAAACCCGCAGGTAACAGCCGAGGGAATCTGAATGGCAAAATGTAAAAATGCCCCTAGAATTACTCCTAAGGCTACCCCCAGAACTCCAAAATGAGGAGCTAAGAATAAAATTCCAAAAATAATTCCTAAGTTGTATAAAATCGGGCATAAACTATAAACTAAAAATCGGTTGGCGTGTTGTAAAACACTGGAAAGAATTGAAGATAAACCAAAGAAAATTGGGGAGATGAACATCAAGCGGGTTAAAAACACAGTTAATTCCATTTGCTGAAGACTAAAACCCGGAACAATCAATTTAATTAAAGAAGGGGTAAATAGAAAAAGAACTAAAGAAAGAAAAATTAGTAAAATTAAAAAAACGTTTAAAGTGCTGTTAGTAAACTGCCAGGCCTCGGCTTCATCTTTAGAAAAATATTCAGAAAACAAAGGCAAAAAGGCCACTACAATCCCGCCGGCAATTAAAATTTGATAAACCAAATCAGGGATTCTGAAGGCGGCAAAATAAATATCCAGTTCAGGGCCAGCGCCAAAGGTGCTGGCTAAAAGCCCTTCTCTGACTAATCCTAAAAATCGGCTGATTAAAGCCGAAAGAGCCAAAATGCCTGCGGCCGCTCCAATAGTTTTGGTTTGGGAATTTAAAAGACGGTGAAGCATCTTTATATATCTTAGTATTTTTCTCTTGACTGTACAAACTTTTAAATTTTAGCTATTATTTCCTTGAGGAGGGCTAAGTTCTTTGACTAGCCCTTTTAAATAAGAATAATGAAAGGGAGGAAAAAAATGATAATAGATATGCACGTTCATCTCAGAAATGATATTGCCAAGCACACCAGACTGGCTAAAGCTTGCGGGATTGATGTGGTGGTCTATATGGCCAATTGCGACCCGCCCCTTGATAGCGTAGAGAGAATAGAACGATCTCTTAAAGAAAAAAGGTGCTGCCAGGCAATCCCGGTTAGCGCAATTACTAAAGGCCGGGAAGGTAAAGAATTAGTTGATGTTGAAAGAATTAAACCCTTGGTGGCAGGATTCAGCGATGACGGAGAATATTTAGCTGATTTAGAGTTGTTAGAACAGATATTGAGAAAAGATGTTTTGGTTTTGGCTCACTGTTCACCTCCTTATGAAGAAGGAGTAGTAAGTCCTTCTTTAGAGACCAAGTCTGTTGCAGAATATCTGCCAGTTCTAAGAAAAACTGGGGGAAAGCTCCATATTCAACACGTCAGCCAAAAAGGAACGGTTGAGCTAATCAGGTCAGCTAAGAAGGGAGGATTAAAAATCACCTGCGAGACCTGCCCTCACTACTTCACTTACACTAAAGAAGAGCTGGATACTAAAGTTAATCCACCTTTAGCTGTAAAAGAAGACCTCTTGGCAGTCAAAGAAGGACTGAGAGACGGAACTATTGATGCCATTGTTACTGATTATGCTCCTCTACCCAGAAAAACTGGCATTGCTGGATTCAGAGCATTTCTCCCCCTCTGCCGCGGTTTGGTTCAAGAAGGAGTTTTAACTGAAGAGCAACTTGAAGAAAAACTGTTTTTCAACCCGAAAAAGATAATTGAAAGCGGAGGATACAAATTAAACTTAGGAAGGGAGGTGTAGTACTAAGAATGGAAAGATTCTATAGTTTGACTAAAAGCGAAGATCTTTCTCTGTCGACCATCGAAAAGCTCTTCAAAATAACAGAATTTTATGAGGAACGCCTGAAAAAGAAAGTTTTTGAAAGAATACCCTTTCCCCGCGATTTAGATGGCGTAAGAGTAGGCGTGGTATTTTTGGAAGAAAGCACTCGAACCTACACCACCTTTGAAATGGCAGCTTCAGAATTAGGAGCTAATGTTATGGGGCTCCCCTTGGCTAAAGTGTTTTCTGCTTTTGCCAAAGAGGAAGCTTTGATCCATGCAATTCAATTTTGGAGTGGGGCTGGAATTTCTTATTTAAGATTGGTTGATCTGCTTGTTCTTCGTCATTTTGAAGTTGATGCGGCCGAGAGAGCGGCTAGATTTTCAAAAGTCCCAATTATTAATGCTGGAACAGGGGGCGAGGATGGTGACCATCCTACTCAGGGCCTTTTAGATAATTATGCCTTCCGAAAGTTCCTAGGAAAATCTGATAGCCTCTCAATAGCTTTTATGGGCGATGTGAGGTTTTCCCGAATTATCTGCTCGGAATTGCCGATAATGCATTTACTCTATCCTAACCTTAAGGTTTACATTATATCTCCCGAAGGGTTTGGATTAAATGCTAGAGCTAGAAACTATCTCTTACAAAATAACATTCCCTTTGAAGAGTTAAGGGATAGTAAAGAAATAATCAATAAGTGTCAGATTTGTTACGTCTTAAGAGTTCAGAAAAATCGTCTAGAGGATTTGGTGAATAGGCATTTATTAGATAAAAAGGAAGCAGAAAGACTCTTGGGACAGTACCAAAAAAACAGGGACAATTATGCTGTAACCGAAGAGCTCTATGAAATTTCGGAAAAGGGCGGAACGATATTCTGCCATCCAGGACCAATTAGTGAAGTAGAACAGGAAATTCGTCCAGAGGTTGAGGGATTACCTCGAGTAAAATTCTTACAGCAATGGGCTTATGGGCTCCCGATGCGAATGGCTATTTTAACTGAGTCATGGAAAACTCAAAGAGAAATTGATCAAGCTCACCAAAAGTGAGCTTGTTTATTTATGCGAGCGAAGTATTAGCGACGCCAAAACAAAAAGCCCAAGCAGGCAATAAGCCGAATTCTGTTTTAGGCAATCATCTATCTAAGCGAGCTACCTTTTCACGAAAGCTCCAAGATGAACCTCAGAACTCCCGGTTTGCTCTTGCTCTCGGGTAAGGATTTAGCCGTTTCACATTTCTCGTCTCTGTTCGCACCTCTAGCGTCGCCGCCGACGGGTGTTACCCGCTACCCTTTTAACCCTGAAAATCAGGAGTGAGAGTTCGGACTTTCCTCCAAGCATATAACGTTTTATATACTCGGCGATTGCCTTGCCTACTTGGGCAATTATATCTTACTAAAAAAGAGTCGGGTTGTCAACAGTTCCATCTAAGGCTTCGTTGACCAATTTATCGGCTTCTTTGTTTTTTTCTCGAGAAATAAGAGTAAGTTTAACTTTTTTAAAATCGAGCTTTAGATTCCAGGAAGCAAGAAACAGAGATTGAATTTTTGGCTCCAAAATTTTATACTCCCCTTTTAACTGTTTGATTAAGAGTTCGGAGTCAGATTTTATTTCGATTTCGGAATTTTTAGCTAATTTTTTTCCAAAAAGAGCCTTAAATTTTTTCAAAGCAAAAATTACTGCCTGATACTCAGCTTCGTTGTTAGTCAGGTTATCTCCCAAGTGTTCTGAATATTCTTTTATAATTTGGCCTTTTTCATTATAAAAAACCGCTCCGATTGCCGCCGGCCCCGGATTTCCCCTAGAACCACCGTCAGTATAGATTATTACTTTTCGCATACCAAGTTTTTATTTATAAAAACGCAGGTGGAAATGAAGCTTTAGCTTCATTGACTATTTTTGTTTAAGCAGTCTCTAAATTGCTCTAAGTGTTCGTTTTTTATTCTAAAACCAGAAGCTAAAGCGTGTCCACCGTAAGTTAAAAGGTGTTTTGAACATTTCTTCATCAACTCCACGCTATCTACCTCTTTGGGAACTCTGACTGTCCCTTGGGATTCTTTTTCCAAGACCTTAAATACAAAAACTGGTTTTTGATACTTCTGACAAAGATTGGAGGCTACCGGGCTAATCAAAGAAAAATCCCAATCTGGACTGCCTTCAAAAATGATAGGGTCGGTTTTTTTTGAAATTCTTTCTTCTGCTTCTTGAATAATTATTTCAATCCTCTCTTTTCTGTCTTCACTCTTTTCTAAAAGTTTTTTTATAAGCTCTTTTAATTCCTCTAAAGAAGTAGAGGTAAGCAAACGGAAAGAAGCTGGTAACTGATTTTCAACATCTCTGATATTTAGAATAGAAATGATTTTGGAAACTTTTTGCTTTAGAGTTCCGTAATTTTTAAAAGGCTCCATGTTAAAAAAAGCTTTTAGCCCTGGTCGCCAAGAGTTTTCTAAAGATGTCAGACCTTTTCCGACTATTAACTGATTTTCTCCTTCCTGGGGCATCATATCAGCGATAGTGGCTATGGCGGCTAACTCTAGGAAATTCTGCCTCAAGCTCTCAGTCATTTTCCCTTTCAAAAGAAGTTCGGAAAGCCGAAGAGCAATCCCAGCTGTGGCTAATTCCTTAAAAGGGTATTTGTCTTCTTTTTGTTTTGGGTCAACAACAATTGAGGCCTCGGGCAATTTATCTATAACCTGATGGTGGTCAATAACAATTACCTCAAATCCCAATTTTTTAGCCAGTTTTACTTCTTTAAAGTTTCCTATCCCGCAATCCAAAGCGATAAAAAGAGCTGGTGAAAACTTTTTTAAATAATTTAAACCAGTCTTGGAAATTCCATAACCTTCGGTTTCTCTGTCAGGAAAATAAATAGCCGAAATCTCTCCGCCTAAATTTTTTATTGATTCTTTGACAATAATAACTGCTGCCACTCCATCTAAATCAGCGTCTCCGTAAAGAATAATCTTTTCTTTCCCTCCGCCAGCTGACGGATTTATTGCCTTTAAAATCCGGTCAGCTACTTTTTTTAAATTTTTTATTTCTGGCATAAAGCTTCTAGGCCTACTAATTTCCCGTCAGCAACAAAATCCAGCATTGCTCCCCCGCCAGTGGAAACGTGGTCAAATTTTTCAGCCAATCCCAGTCTATTAATAAAGGCGACTGTTTCTCCGCCGCCAACTACTGAAAAGGCTCCGCTTTTAATGACAGCCTTGGCAATTTCCTCTGAACCCGTTTGGAATCTCTTCTCTTCCGTTTTGCCGACAACTCCGTCCCAAAAAATAGTCTTAGCTCCTTTAATTTTTTCCTTGAAAATATCTATCGTTTCCTGGCCTATGTCCTCTCCGATAATTTTCTCAACCGGTCCAATAACCTTTTCTGGAAAATCAAGTTTTATTTTTTTTTCTTCTATTCCCTTTTTAACTAGGCCGCCGATTAAAACCCAGTCCCCCTCTTCTGAAAACTTATTGATTAATTTCAACTTACTCGTCTCTACCTTCGCCCCGCCAATAATAGCAACTAATGGTTTTGGGTGATTTTCTGTTATTTTAGTTAAAAAATTAATCTCTTTTTCTATTAAAAAACCTATTCCAGAAGGCAAATACTTAGGGACGCCAACCATTGAAGCGTGGCTTCGATGAGAATTAGCAAAAGCATCGTTAATATAAATGTCGCCTAACCTTGCTAAGTTCCTGACAAAATTATCATCGTTCTCTTTTTCTTCTTTATGAAATCTTAAATTCTCCAAAAGCAGTATTTCCCCTGGCTGCATTTGATGAGTCCACTTTTCAATCTCCGGGCCTACACAATCTGGGGCTTTGGTTATCGAAATATCTAAATATTCCATTAGCTTATGCTGAATCGGGGTCAACTTTTGACTTTCGACCACCTTTCCATTCGGCCGGCCTAAATGACACATCAAAATAATTTTAGCTCCCTTTTTAATTAAGTATTCGATGGTTGGTATTGTCTTTTTAATCCTGAAACTATCTAAAATTTCCCCTTGTTTGCCAAGGGGAACATTAAAATCGCACCTAACTAAAACTCTCTTCTCTCTGAAATCAAAATCATTTAGAGTCTTCATCAGTCTTCTTTTATTTTTTTAAGTGACTTTTCTAATACTTTTTTAAGTTCTTCTAAATTGACTTCCTTTTTCTGAAACTTTTGTGGTTCTTTTTTCTCTTTGGGCGAAGTAAACTCCGTTTCCTTCTTCCGCCCCGCTTCCATAAATGGAATTTTGGTTTTTGAAGGCGAAAAAGAAAGGGGTTCTTTTTGGACTGCCTCTTCTAAAGAAACAGCAGGAGTAGGTTTTTCTTCGCTGCCTTTGGCTTGCTCTTTTTCTCTTTCTATTTTCTTTAAACAGGATTTACAATAAACTGGCCTTGAGCCGTCGGGAGGAAAAATTACTTTAGTCCACTTGCCGCATTTAGCGCATTGGGCATCATACAATACCTGAGAAACGGCTTGGGGAGCTTCAGCTGAAGGTTTAATGATGCCGGTCCATTTGGCAATTTTTTCTTCGACAATTTTTCTTGATGTACCATATCTTTCCCGGGAAACCTTAATAATTTTTTCTTTATTTGTTGTTTCTAATTTAGGAAGAGGAGGTAAGGTCTCAGCTGAAAATGGACGACCAGCCAAACCGTCAATCATCAATTTCAGGTAAACATTGTACTTCCCTAAATTAACCAAATCGGAGGCTAAAAACTCCGGAGTGAATTCTCTTTCTAAAAATTCGGCGTCTTCCGCTCCCACCCGAAAACAGACAATCGTTCCGACGTTGCCAAAAACGGCGTCTCTCACCTCTTCTTCCATTTGAGCAATGTATTGATGCCCTAAAATTAAAGATAATCTATATTTTCTGGCTTCAGATAAGATATTAACAAAACTGGCGGTAGCGAAATTTTGAAATTCATCCACATATAAATAAAAATCTCTTCTCTCTTCTTCTGGAATATCTACTCTGGACATTGCTGCTAACTGCAGTTTAGTTATTAAAAGAGCGCCCAGAAGAGTAGAATTATCTTCGCCCACTCTTCCCTTGGAAATATTGGCAATTAAAATTCTGCCTTCATCCATTATTTTTCTCATATCTATGGAGGATTTTACCTGGCCAATAATATTTCTAATCAAGGAGGCAGAAATAAATTGACCTACTTTATTCTGAATGGCGGCCGTAGCTTCTACCTCATATCTCTGGGTATACCTGGCGAATTCTTGAAGCCAGAAGGATTTTACCACCGGGTCAGCTACTTTATCTACCACTTTTTTTCTGTAATCAGGGTCAGCTAACATTCGGTTAACCCCTAAAAGAGTGGAACCCGGATATTCCAAAAGCGCTAAGATGCAATTATTTAAAATATATTCCATCCTGGCTGACCAGACATCGGGCCAGATTTTTTTGAAAACACCCATTAGGCCAGAGGCCACCAAGTGACGATGCTCCATATCTACTTTTTCCATCGCATTAAAAGCAATGGGGTATTCTAAATCAGCCGGATTAAAATAAACTACATCATTTACTCGGTTAGAAGGAACGAAATCCAATAAGTTTTCTGCCGCTTCTCCATGAGGATCAATAAAAGCCACCCCCTTCCCCTGTTGAATATCCTGAATAGCCATATTTTCCATCATGACGGTTTTCCCCATGCCGGTTTTTCCTACGGCATAAACATGCCGACGTCTATCGTCGGTTCTAATCCCAAAACGCTTCCTTTGGTTCCGGAAGGTGGTTTCGCCAAAAAAATTTATTTCATTACCATCCATAAGTATTTATTCATCGAAATAAATTGAAAATTTATTGACTACTAGGCAGCTCTGCAGGAGCACCTCCTTTTTTGGCTTCTACTCGAGAAACGCTAGGAGCCGGAGCTACTGCTTTACTGGGGAAATGATAAAGAGAAGCTAACTCCTCAGTGCTTAAAATAAAAGTTCCGGTTTTTCTATCGCCTGACCGAGGAAACAAGGGCGGAAATCTCTCCCGATATAATCTTAGTATTTTCCTTTTTCTTAAGTATAATCTTCGAGCATCTAAAACTGAAATGGGAGGACGGCTGACAACTTTGGTAATAGTCTTTCCCATAGGAGCTAAAGCATTCATATTATGAGTAAAGTAACTGCCGAAATAAGCAAAAATTAATCTTAAATTAGATTTGAACCAAACTTCTTTCTTCCCTAAAAAAATAAACCTTATTGAACACTCAAAAGGCGGCTTACTAATTTTTCTTTCTACTCCGGCAACAACTTCTCTTTCTCCGGGGGTAAGCTTCATTTCCGGCGGAATTATCTCTCTTTCTTCTGGTTTTTCTTCTTCCCCGGGAATTTTACCTGATATTAAAAGGTCAGCTGTTTCCTGAGCAATAGGTTTTCGTCTTGCTTTTTCTGGCCTCCTGGCTAACTGATCTCTGATGGCTTCCCCTTCTTTTAAAAAGGGCTGAGCTGCATCTTCGGCAATGGGGCTACAAAAAAATTGAACCCAAAGCTGCTCTCCGGGTTTTATTTTAGCCATCACCTCCAAAAGAGTGGCCATGGGGTCAACTCTTTTTTCTTCTTCTCTCTCTGTCTCTTTTTCAAATTCTGTATAAGTCTTGATTGGATAAGGATTGGGTTTCAAAAGGCGATAGTCGGCAGCCCACATCTCCCAATCTTTATTGGGAATGCCTTGAGGAACATTTCTGGTGTAATCCTCAGCTAAAGTAATTTCAGCATCCGGATACTGAGAATAAATACTGGATTCAACTATATCTTTCCGGTAATCGGGTAACCAAATATAAAAATGAACATTCCCGTCAATGGAAACGGTCTCTAAGCTAAAACCTAAACTTATTTTCCCTTCCCACCATTTCTCCCAAAAATTAGGAGGGTCCCAAAAGGCCTGCCAGAGTCCAGCCATTACGTCTTCCATAGCCCTAATCGGCTTCAAGCTTTCTTTGGGTATCTTAATCTCCAATAAAATCCTCTTCTGTCTTTCTATAAACTCTTCGGTCCTGTGCCAAAGCCAAAAATAGCTTGCGGGTTTCCACAAAATAAAAGGTGCCGGAAGCCACCACCAGTTTTTAATTATTTGCCAGAGATAATCAAAAAATAAAGAAAAAGTGGGTTCGACAGGAACCATATTAACTTTCTTTTATTGTGTATTTTCCTTGGGAGTCTCTTAAAAAATATTTTTTATCGCTTAAATTCAGCAGAATTGTATTTTCTTTAACGAATCTTTGCTCAAGTACTCTATTTAAAATTTCTTCTTTAGTCAAGGGTTTTTTCTCCTGTTTGAGAATGTTCAAAATTACTTCTTTGACTGGGCCGGGCTGATATCCCCATTCCTGAAGGCCGTAAATTCCTCTGCCCACTAAAACAAACCGTGAATCTTTTATTAGTTCATTATGAACCGTTTGAACTAAACCATTAGGAATTAACTCTGCCACCTCGGTAAAATGAAGGGGTTTGTTTTCTTTTTTAAAAATCAAATAGGCCTTGTCCTTTACTCCTCGAGGGTTAATTTCTGGCCAATTTTGCAAACCAAAAAGCCCTTCCGGGTTTTTCTGAATCTTTTTAGAAATTTCCAGATAAGAAACTAAGGTAGTTTTTGGTAAAGAGGAGGGAGTTAAGGACTCGAGAGGCAAAGTTTTTCCGGACTTTTTGAGTTTGGCAAAAAAAGAGTTAATGACTTTTCTGGCTAAATTCAGAGAGTTTTTATCAATGGTCCAAAGAGGATAAAATTCATCTGTCTCCCCAAATCTTTCAAAATCATCTTTTAGGTTTAATAAAAAAAGGATTTGGGGTTTCTGTTTTTCACCGCCCAAATCTTCCAATAAGATATCTTCTTTTTTTAGTTTGCCGGTGCTTTTAAGATAATTTTTGAAATATTGAAAAACTTTTTGATATTGTTTAGTTCTGGGTTTAATTCGGGAAAGGCCCTCTTTTTCAACCTGGCGAACCCTTTCTCTTGTTATTCCATAGCTTTCCCCGATGAATTCCAAAGTTTCCCTCCCTTCTCCGCTCCGCCAGCTGGCGGATGGCGGATTTAGCCCGAAGCGACGAGAAATGACTTCCTTCTGCCGCTCGGGCAGACCCTTCAAAAGGTCTTGGCAAATTTGAAGATAATTAAGATTCATTGTGGTTGTTTATTTAAGCATAATTTAAGGGCCTTGTCAAACTCTCTGTCTAACTTTTTCACGCCATTTAAACCAGCTTACCAGGACAGGACTGGCTAAAAAGATAGAAGAATAAGTACCGGCAGTAATCCCTAAAATTAAGGCTAAAGCGAAATATTTTAAGGTTTCCCCGCCTAAAAAGAAAATGGCGATTAAAACAAACAAGGTGGTCAAAGAAGTATTTAGAGAACGAGTCAAGGTCTGGTTTAGGGCGCTATTTACTGTCTCTTCATAAGTTGCCCCTACTCGTTTTAATAAATTTTCTCTAATCCTATCAAAAACTACTACTGTATTGTTAATGGAATAGCCCAGAACAGTTAAGAGGGCCACCACTACCGGGATGGTTATTTGAATACTATAAAAATGCCCCAAGAGAGAAAAAATACCAAGCGGTATCAAAACATCATGAAAGAGAGCTATAAGCGAGGATATACCGTATTGCCAGCTAGCTATTGGCCTAGAAACTCTCCTGAAGACGAAAGCAATGTACGATATTATAGCCAATAGAGATAAGATTACCACAATTTTTGTCTTATCTTTAAGCTCCCTGCCAATTACCGGCCCAATTGATTCAAAACGTAATTCCTCAGCTCCTTCTAATTTCTCTAATATTTTTTGATGGGTATCTTCATTAATGTCCTTCATTCTTAAAATCACAGCTTTTTCTCCAGTAGGTTGAACGTACATTTCTCCTAAATCAAGTTCTGCCAGAACATCTTTTATTTCCTGATTGGAAGAACGAGTTTCTTTGTACTCCACTTCTAAGATACTCCCGCCAGTAAAATCAATGCCGGGCTTTAAGCCGAAGACAAAAAGAAAAATAATAGCGGCGGTAATTAAAAGGCCAGAAAAAATAAAATAAATTTTGGAATACTTTAGAAAATTAATGGACATATTTTAAAATTTCTTTTACTTTGTCGGTTTTTTCCCAAGTAAAACCTGGAGCTTTTCTGCCAAAATGACCGAAACAGGCAGTTTTTTTGTAGATTGGCCGCAAAAGACGAAGCTCTTTAATTGTTCCTCCGGGAGACAAATTAAAAATTTTGGGAATAATTTTTGATAATTTTTCTTCTGGAACTCTGGAAGTCCCGAAAGTATTAACAACTACCGAAAGAGGCTTAGCCCCACCAATGACATAAGATAATTCTATTTGACATTTTTCCGCCAAGCCCGCCGCCACAATATTTTTGGCAATATATCTTGCCATATATGCTCCTGACCTATCCACCTTGGTCGGGTCCTTCCCTGAAAAACTGCCTCCTCCTATTGGAATCTGGGGACCGTAAGCGTCTACCACATTTTTTCTGCCGGTAGCCCCGGTATCAGAACAAGGTCCTCCAATTACAAAACGACCAGTATTGTTTACATAAAATTTAGTTTTTTTGTCTAAAAATTTCTGACAAACGGGTTTGATAACTTTTTGAATAATATCCTTTCTAATCTTTTTTAAAGAAACATCCGGGTCGTGCTGAGCGGAAATCACTACCGAATCTACTCTCTTTGGTTTTCCTCCTTGATATTCCACCGTTACCTGCGATTTGCCATCCGGCCTTAAATAAGACAAAATTTTTCTTTTCCTAACTTCAACTAATCTGGCGATTAGGGTATGGGCCAACATTATGGGCAGGGGTATTAATTGAGAGGTTTCTTTGCAGGCATAACCTACGCTAATTCCCTGGTCGCCCGCTCCTTGCTTTTTCTCTCCGGTCCTTCTTACTCCTCGGGAAATATCTGGAGATTGTTCATGAATGGTATTGAAGATACCTAAGGTTTTATAATCAAAGCCGTACTCCGGTTTATCATAACCAATTTCTTTGATAACTTCGCGAACTAAATTATTGATATTAATCCAGGTCTCAGTGGTAATTTCTCCTCCGACAATAATATAGCCCATGCCGACCGAAACCTCGCAGGCCACCCGGGCCGTTTTATCCTTCTTTAATATCGCATCTAAAACTGCATCGGCAATGATGTCGGATATTTTATCAATATGTCCGGGAGTTACTGATTCTGCGGTTAATAATTTTACCTCCATAAAAACTTTACTCTCTCTAATTTAGTATTAACGAAACATTTAAGAAAGTTTTTGGTAATAACAATTGCGGAAAACATTGAAATTAAAATACCCAAAGTCAAAGTGGTGGCAAATCCTTTAATAAAACTGGTGCCAAACCCAAATAAAATAGCCGCCACTAATAAAGTGGTTAAGTTTCCATCTCTAATTGAGGGCCAAGCTCGAGAAAAACCTTCTTCCACTGCCTGACCGAAACTTTTTTCGCTTCTCAATTCTTCTCTCATCCGGGAAAAAATTAAAACATTGGCGTCAATGGCCATACCAATTGATAAAATAAACCCGCCAATTCCTGCTAAGGTTAAAGTGACCGGAATTATCTTAAACAAGCTTAAAACTAAAACAATGTAAAAACCCAAAGTCAAAGAAGCCAAAATTCCTGGCAGGCGATAAAAAATAACCATAAATAAAATGATGGCTAAAAATCCGATTACTCCAGCTTTCAATGATTTTTCTAAAGAAATAGCTCCTAAAGTCGGCCCAACTGACTGCTGAGAAATTAAAGTAATGGGAACGGGTAAGGCACCGGCATTGAGATTTCTTACTAAGGACTTGGCTTCCTCAATAGTGAAGTCGCCCGTAATCTGAGCTTTACCGCCCGAAATCGCTTCCTGCACCACCGGAGTGGAAATCGGCATACCGTCAATATAAATGGCCAGCACCTTTCCGACGTTTCTTGAAGTTACCTCTTCAAAAATCTGGGCTCCCTCATCATTAAATTGCAGCGAAATCAAAGGTTTGTAAGTGGCGGTTTGGTCAAAGCCCAACTCGGCTTTCTTTAAATATTTTCCTGTTAAAAGAGTAGCCTGGAAAGGGTCTTCAATGCTTCCTTCGCCCGTTTCAAATACCTTGCTATTTTGCTCTAAGATTTCCTGGTAATTCTCTTTTTGTTCTTTGAATTCTAAATAAGGCGTCTGGCCAATCATTTCAATGGCTTGGGCTGGGTCTTTTATCCCAGCTAATTCTACAATCAACCTCTGATAGCCAACTCCTTCTTGAATTTGGACTACTGGCTCCCTGACGCCAAAGAGATTTACCCTTCTCTCAATCACATCTCTTAATCCTTGCATTGAAGAACTGTATTCCTCTTTTTCAATGCTGGACAGGTCGGCCTCATAAATCAAATGAGTGCCACCTTGCAAATCTAATCCCAACTTAAAAGAGGTAGCTGGCATTTCTGGAATATTGCTCAGTTTTTCTATGTATTTAATTTCATTCTTCCTGGCATTTAACCAATCTACGGATTGATTCCAGGGCTGAGGATAACAAAAATTAGCCAAAAAGAAGACCAAAATAAAAATAAAAGCAACGATGATATATGTCTTTTTCTTTGACATATTTTTTTTATTTTAGCATAATATTAACTTAATTAAAAACCGGCTAACAAAGCAGAAACAATCCCAATTAAAAATATCCCGTCAAAAACACCAGCTCCGCCAATAGAAATAAACCCGCCGAATTTTTGAGCTTTTCTTAAATTCAAAATGTCAGCTCCAATTAGAGTACCCAACACTCCGGCAATAAAAGCTGTCGGGGCGGCAAAATTAGGAGCTAAAACAAAAGCGAAAAAGGCAGAGAATAATGGAGGAATGAGAGCTGGCAGAGAAATTCCCCTGCCGGGAATAACTTTAGCTAAAAGTTTGGCAACAACAGTCATTAAAACAGTAGCGATTAAAACGGGCTCCAAAGAAAAACCGGTTTTCAATGTTAAAAAAAGAAAATAAAAAGAGAGTAAAATAGGGGTAACTGCCCCTCCTAAATTAATGGCCACACCATGAGCTTCAATGTGAGGAGTACGAAATAAGCCAAAAAATCGCGACTCTTCTTTGTAAATTAATTTCTTTTTAGTTAAAGGAATGTTAATACCGGAACCAAAAAGAATCAGTAAAAGTAAAAATATAGTTACTTCCGGTGAAATCCCCAATTTTTCGAAACCTAAAGTAACAATGTGAAAATAGCCCAAAACAAATAAAATGGGCAAAAACAAGATAAAAAGAATAAATATTAAAAAACCAACCGGCAAAAAAAACATAGTGGTTTATCCGTATTTAGGGTAACAGCATTTCTTATATTTCATCGGCTTACCAGTTTGAGGATTAATTTTACCGCAGGGGCAGGGATCGTTTCGGCCAGGTTTATTTTTTGTTCTGCCAGCCGGCGGAGAAGCAGGCAAAGAAGAACTGACCGTAGGAGCTGGCCTTTGAGGTACTGTTGGGGTTAAAGAAACTCTGAAAATGGTATTGGCGACGCCAGCTTCAAAATTTTTAAGTAATCCTTGAAACATTTTATGGCCTTCATTCTTATATTCCACCAAAGGGTCTTGCTGACCGTAAGCCCTCAATCTGACCGAATCTCTCAGATATTCCATATTTTCCAAATGTTCCAGCCAAAGCATGTCTAAAATCCTCAAGCTGACGACTTTTTCCACCTGATGCATATTACCCTCACCCAACTCTTTTTCTTTTTTTTCATAGTCTTTTTCTGAAAAACCATATTTTTTGACAATCTCTAATATATAACTTTTAAAATCGTCTTGGCTTTTTCCTAAAATTTCTTTTCTTTTTTTATAAGCTACTTCCCGATGTTTATTCAAAACATCATCGTACTCTAAAACGTGTTTTCTTAAATCAAAGTTCATCCCTTCAATTTTAGACTGAGCTGATTCAATGGCCCCGGAAATTAAATTAGCCTCAATAGGCTGGTCCTCGGGGATTTTAAGCATATTCATTAACCCCTGAATTCTATCTCCGCCGAAAATCCGCATTAAATCGTCTTCCAAGGAAACAAAGAATTGCGAAGAACCGGGGTCTCCCTGCCTGCCCGATCTTCCCCGAAGCTGATTATCTATTCTTCTGGCTTCGTGGCGTTCAGTACCGATAACGTGCAGACCGCCTAATTCTTTAATTTTTTTAGCTTCCACTTCATCTGGCGGGTTGCCGCCCAAAATTATATCTACTCCTCTACCGGCCATATTAGTAGCTATGGTGACAGCTCCTAATCTTCCTGCCTGAGCAATAATTTCTCCTTCTTTTTCGTCGTGTTTGGCGTTCAAAATCTGGTGAGAAACTCCTTCTCTCTCTAATAATTTCCCCAAGTACTCATTTTTTTCAATTGAAGTGGTACCAACTAAAACCGGCTGCCCCTTCTCATGTTTTTCTTTAATTTCCCTAACTACTGCCTGAAATTTTCCTTCCCACGACTTCAAAATCACATCTGGCAGATATTTCCTAATCATTGGTTCGTTAGTAGGAACAATAACTACCTCCAAACCATAAACTTTATCAAATTCTTCAGCTGAGGTGGCGGCGGTACCGGTCATACCAGCTAATTTTTCATACATTCGGAAATAATTTTGGAAAGTAATGGAAGCTAAAGTCAAAGATTCTGGCCTAATCGCCACCCCTTCCTTGGCTTCAATGGCCTGGTGAAGACCGCCCGACCACCTCCGGCCGGGCATTAATCTGCCAGTAAATTCATCAACAATAATCACCTCGCCTCCGCCATCCGGGGCGGATTTTACCACGTAATCTTTGTCTTTTTTAAAAAGGGCTTCGGCTCTCAGGGCCTGCTCCAAATGATGAAGATATTTTATTCCTCTTTCTTCGTAAATATTCCCCATGCCTAAGATTTTTTCAATTTTGTTTATTCCTTCCTCAGTTAAAGTAACCGCTTTCATTTTTTCATCAATCTGATAATCGGCCTGGGGGCTTAATTTAGGAATAATTCTGGCAAATTCCTGATAATACTTTGAGCTCTCAATATCTGGAGCCGAAATAATTAAAGGAGTCCTGGCTTCGTCAATCAAAATTGAATCTACCTCATCTACAATGGCATAATGAAAACCTCTCTGCGCCATCTGAGACAGGTCGTAGACCATATTGTCTCTCAAATAATCAAAGCCGAATTCATTGTTGGTGCCGTAAGTGATATCTGCTAAATAAGCCTCTTTTCTGGAAACCGGCCTCAGATAGCTTTCAATTACTTTAAATCCGCCCACTGTGTCCCGTTCTTTATCCAATTCTTCACCGACTTTTTCTTGATAGCTGGGGTCGTATAAAAAAGCTGCCTCGTGAACTATGCAGCCAATGCTTAATCCCAAGGCGTGATAGATTTGCCCCATCCAGACGGTATCTCTTTTAGCTAAATAGTCGTTGACCGTTACCACATGAGCTCCTTTTTCTTCTAAAGCATTCAGGTAAACTGACAAGGTGGCAGCTAAAGTTTTTCCTTCGCCGGTTCTCATTTCGGCAATTTTTCCTTGATGCAAAACAATGCCGCCAATCAACTGAACGTCAAAATGTCTCTGTTTTAGGGTTCTTTTGGCTGCTTCCCTGACTAAAGCGAAGGCCTCTGGCAAGACACTTTCAAGGGTTTCATCTCTTTTTAATCTTTCTTTGAACTCTTGAGTTTTTTCTTTCAGTTTTTCATTAGAAAACTTCTCGAATTCCGGTTCAAGCGAATTTATCTTTTCAATCTGCGGCTGAAGCTTCTTCAGATATTTTTCGTTAGCATCGCCAAAAATTTTATTAATAATTGACATATTTTGGTAAAACTGCTGAAGCAAAATGGACTTCTGGAGAATAATATTTGGTTTTGATTTTCAGTTTTTTATATCTTTCTTTTATTTTTTTAAAACTAACTTTATTAAAATTAATTTTTGGGGAGCCAAAAGAAAAAGTGTGTTCGTCAAGCGGAAAACAACCAACAAAAGCTTTGTGAATTTTTAGAAAAGGAAAAATTTTTTTTAATTTCTTCCTTGTTCTTTGAGCAAATCTCTCCTTTAAATAGGCAGTCTGGAAACCAGCTACTCCATTTTTATTCAGGGCTTGTTTAATGTCGCGGTAAAATTTACTTTGCCAAAGAGCAAGCGATGGACCGGTTGGGTCAGTTGAATCATTAATGATAATGTCGAAATAATTTTTGTACTTTTTTACAAATTCTAAAGCGTCTTCAATGAATATTTTCAGTCGTTTATCGTTAAAAGCGCCCTGAGAAACTGAAGGCAAATATTTCTTTGAAACTTCAATTACTTTTTTATCAATGTCAACTAAAAAGATTTCTTTAACCGTTCTATGTTTTACCACTTCTCTTAGCGTTCCCCCATCGCCGCCGCCGATAATTAAAACTTTTTTAGGGTTGGGGTGATAAAGAAAAGCCGGCTGAACCAACATTTCATGATAAACGTATTCATGCTTCGTTGAAAGCTGAACCAACCCGTCTAAAGCTAAAATTCTGCCAAACTCTTTCGTATCAAAAACTTCAATTTTTTGATACTTACTTTTTCCGGAATAAATTTCCTTTTCAATCAAAAATCCCCAGGTAGAAGTTGGGGGTTCGGTTGGTATTTTAAAATCTTCGAAAAACCAAATTTTCCCAAAAAGAAATTTTTTTTTCATTTTATAAATTTTCCTCTTTTAATTTTTTTAATCTCCACTTTTTTAGGTTGGAATTCCTTTTTCAGGTACTCCAAGGCCTTTTCCGGAGTGCCTTTATCGCCGCAGGTATAAATATCTATAGCAACATAATTATTTTCTGGCCAAGTATGAAGTGCGATGTGGCTTTCTGCCAATAAAACAATCCCAGTGATTCCCTGGGGTTGAAATTTATGAATGGCAATTTTTAAAGGAGTATTGTTGGCTTCTTTTACTGCTTTAATTAAAATTTTCTTGATTCTTTTTGGGTCTTCAATAACTTTTCCATACCAAAATTCAGCAATCAAATGAATGCCTGAATATTTGGTTTGGTTTTTTGCTATGACCCATTGGATGGATCCCTTTGTTTTTTCTAACATAATTTTTGGTTAACCGCTTTGCCTTTCCTAAAAAACAAAGAGAGAAACAAAAAAGCGGTTAACTGCCTAATTATTTATATCTTTCTTTAGCCAAGCGAAGCGAAGGGTGAAGATGAAGATTTATCTTCATCGATTATACAATATTTCAAAAAAAAATCAAGAGGAATAAAAAAACAACCCCGCCCCCTATGCATATCAAAATTTAGCAAATCAGTTTTCACAAACTTAGGGGGCGGGGCAGAAGAAACTATTTCTTCTTCTTCTTCTTTTTTTTCTTAGCCATGAAATTTATTTTGAAAAAAGATCTCAAACAAATAGTCGACCGCTATCTGCGTTTCTTATTTTATTTTTTCATTTTTAGAAACTTTGTCAATAGTGGATAAGTAAAATTTTTAAAAAATTCGGATTTCCTCTTTTAGAACTACTCCAAATTTCTTTTTTACTTTATTTTTTATCAATTTTATTAATTTTATCACATCTTTTGCTTTTCCATTTCCCAAATTAACAATAAAATTGGCATGTTTTTCGGAAATTTTAACATTGCCAACTCTTTTTCCTTTCAAACCACATTTGTCAATCAATTCTCCGGCAAAAAAACCTGCCGGATTTCTAAAAATACTTCCGGCAGAAGGAAAATTTAAAGGCTGAGTTTCTTTTTTGTAGTTAAAATATTCTTTTATTTTTTTGGGATTGCTCTTTTTCGTTTTTATCTCTACCGAAAGAATGATTAGATTTTTTTTCTTTCTGAAAATACTGTTTTTGTAGGAAAATTGGCAATCTTTATTTTTGAAATTCTTAATTTTTTCAGTTTTAGTGTCAAAAACCTTAACTTCTTTAACAACGTCTTTCATTGATTTCCCGAAGGCGCCGGCATTTCCAAAAACTGCTCCCTGCACGGTTCCGGGAATCCCGGTTGCCCACTCCAGACCTTGGAAAACATACAGAGAAAGCGGCTGGCCGAATTTTATAACTAACCCTTTATAGCCCTTGTCGGAAACTAAAAGATTACTGCCGTCGCCTAAAATAAAAAAGGGCAATTTCTTTTTTTTTGCCGTCTTTATTGCCTCAATTAAATTATCTTTGGTCTTAGCTACAAAAAAATATTTCGCCTTACCCCCAATTCTAAAGGTAGTATATTTTTTTAATGAAACATTCTTTTGGAACTCCATCGGCTTAAGAGCCGGGAGAGTTGACTCCCATTCTAAGTCTTTAGTGAGTACTGTCCTCCCGGCTCATTTTAAGTATAACAAAATTAAAGTAAAAAAACAGGTCCCGCTCGAGTGGGACCTGCGACTTAGCAGGAGTTGCGATTTCTCGCGTACTCACTAATAAAATATTAACAAATTAAAGAGGAATTGTCAAGGCAGCATCTGATTAATCTTAGTTCTGGTCATT
>CAYWKA010000009.1:25069-26959 GCA_964459265.1 uncultured Candidatus Saccharibacteria bacterium | reverse complement strand
CCAGGGTTTTTCCGGTGAAGGAGTTATGCCAAACCCGGGGAGGTCAAGAACTGCTAATTCCACTCCTTTTTCTTTCAATAATTTGGTTACTTTCTGCCACCTGACGGAATTTGAACCCCAACCATGTAATATCAAAAGCGGATACTGGTTCATTTAATAATCTTGAATTTTAAATACTTTTGTAAAGCTTCAGGCATTTTTACGCTGCCATCTTTTTGCTGATAGTTTTCAATGATGGCAATTATAGTTCGGCCGGTAGCGAAAGCGGTACCGTTTAGGGTATGGACGAAATCTAAGCTGCCGTCTTTTTTCTTATAGCGAATATTTAATCTTCGCGACTGAAAATCAGTGCAATTTGAGGTTGAGTGAGTTTCCCGGTAGCGGCTTTCCGAAGGCATCCAGGTCTCAATGTCATATTTGGCTGCTGCCGGAAAGCCCAAATCGCCGGTGCACATTTGCAGAATACGGTAAGGAATTTTTAACTTCTTCATCAGGTTTTCTTCCATTTTAAGAAGGAATTGATGCTCTTTCTTTGAATCTTCCGGTTTGGAAAAGCTAAACATCTCCACCTTATCGAACTGATGAACCCTGAAAATTCCTTTTGTGTCTTTACCGTAAGAACCGGCCTCTCGACGGAAACAGGTAGAAAAACCGACATATCTTTGGGGTAGGTCCTTTTCATTAAAGGTTTCATTAGCGTGCATAGCTCCCATTGACTGCTCGGAAGTGCCGACCAAAAACAAATTGTCTTTTTCTATATAATAGGCCTCTTCCCCGTCAAATTGCTCAGGATACCCCATCCCTTTGGCCATTTCTGGTTTTAACATCACTGGAGGAATAATGGGAACAAAACCTTCTTTGGTTAAAGTATCAAAAGCTAAATTAATCAAAGCAAATTCAAGTAAAACTGCTTCATTTCTTAAAAAACCAAAACGAGTTCCGGTGATCTTGGCTGTTCTTTTAACGTCAATCAAATCAAGAGATTCGGCAATTTCTAAATAATCTTTTACTGGAAAATTAAATTGAGGAAGCTCCCCTTCTTTTTTTAATTCAATATTGTTGCTTTCATCTTCTCCCAGGGGTACCTCTGCCAAAGGAAGATTGGGAATCTGAAGCATTAACGAGTCAATTGTTCTGCCCAGTTTATTTAATTCCGGCTCCAGTTTTTTTATTTTGGTTTTTATTTCCTGAGCTTCTTTAATCTGGTCTTGACTAAACTTATTCTGTTCTGCCCTTAGTCCTTCTATTTCTTTAAGATATTCTCTTTTCTTTCCATCTAATTCTAAAAGCTTATCAATATCAACCTCGACTTGCTTGGCTCGGCAGCCTTGTTTAACAACATCCGGATGTTCTCTGATGAATTTTATATCTAACATTAAAATAAATGATTAATTATTTATGAGATGAGAAATGAAAATTTTAATTTTCATTGAACATGTTTTTTAAATTTAATGGCTAGTAAGATTAATCCTACTGTTCCCAAAATAAGGCAAATTAAATAATTTTGGGAAATAGAAATTAAGTTTAAAAAAGGGTTAATCTTTAAGGGCCAGAAAGGCAGGACATCGTAATGCATCAGGGCGTCAAAAATAACGTGAATCCAACAACCGGCCAATCCTCCCAAAAATATACTTAAATTGGAGGGTCCTGTTTTTTTCTTTCTAAATATTTTTATTATCAACCAAACTATAACAGCTCCCAAAATTCCGCCTAAAAAAGAAGTAAAATGATGATGGGGATTTTCAAAGTTTCCGGAAAGAAAGGCAATCAAAGGTTCGATATCCAGAATAACACTACCTAAAAGAAATGCGCTTAAATCCAGAAATCTGGAAGATAACATTCCGAAAAATAATCCCGGGCCTAAATGGAAAGGAGTTAAGGGCATTACCT
>CAYWKA010000009.1:0-24969 GCA_964459265.1 uncultured Candidatus Saccharibacteria bacterium | reverse complement strand
AACATTCCGAAAAATAATCCCGGGCCTAAATGGAAAGGAGTTAAGGGCATTACCTTGACTTCATGGTCGGGAATAATATCACTTCTCGCAGAGAATGGGAGTTGGTAAGCAAAACAATGAATCTGTCTATCCCCATGCCAAATCCGCCGACTGGCGGCATGCCGTATTCTAAGGCCTCAATATAATCTTTATCTATTCTTTGAGCTTCTTTTAGGCCAGATTTAAATAATTTTTCCTGCCTCTCAAATTTTTCTTTTTGTTCAATTGGATCATTTTCTTCAGAATAAGCATTAATCAGTTCCCAGCCAGCTACAATTAATTGTAAATTGGCTGATTTTGACGCATCTTTCTCCAACGCTTTTGCCAAGGGTTTTGATTCGGCCGGATGATGAATAACAAAAGTCGGATCCCATATTTTTGTCTGACAGTATTTCTTAAAAATTTTATCGGCCACCTCGGCTTTGCCGTCTTCTTTTTCTGTCTCAACTCCAAGTTTTTCAGCTTCTTTTTTAATGGCGGCTTCGTTTATTTCAAAAAAATCAACTTTAGTATATTTTTTCAAAAGCCGGTTAAATTCAACTCTCGGCCAAGGAGCTCTAAAATTAATCTTTTTCCCATCATAATCTATCTCTAATTTACCTGATGTTTTTCTGATTACGCTTTCAAACATTTCTTCAATAAGCTTCATTACATCTTTATAGTCAGAATAAGCCCAATAAAATTCGAAATGAGTATATTCCGGGTTGTGAGACCTGTCCATACCTTCGTTGCGAAAACACTTTCCTAATTCATAAACTTTTTCAATTCCGCCGACCAGTAAACGCTTGAGGTAAAGCTCCGGGGCGATTCGTAAGTATAAATTCATATCTAAGGCATTAAGGTGAGTCTTAAAAGGTTTGGCTGATGCCCCTCCGTAAATAGGTTGCAATGTTGGCGTCTCCACTTCCAGGAACCCTTTGGCATCCATAAAATTCCTTATTTCTTTAATTACTCGGGAACGTAATTCAAAATTCTTTTTAACTTCCGGATTGAAAATCAAATCTAAATATCTCTTCCTGAATCTTTCTTCAACATCTCGCAATCCATGCCATTTTTCGGGCAGGGGGCGCAGGGATTTAGCTAACATTTTATAATCGGAAACTTCAATTGTTTTTTCTCCTCTTTTGGTTTTAAATAAAACGCCTCTAACTTCAATAAAATCTCCGATGTCAAAATTGTCCAAGAAAAACTTATAACCCTTTTCGCCTAATTTGTCTTTTTTAAAATAGGCCTGAATTGAACCTGAACCGTCTTCAAGGTGAAGAAAAGTTGAACCGCCGTGAATTCTCTGAGTTCTAATTCGGCCCACTAAAAAAAGCTCCTCTGAAGAACTGGCTAATTTAGTGAAATCTTTTAAGGTCTCAGCAATGGTATGAGTCCTTTTGGTCTTAGCGGGATAGACCGGGAGGCCGGCTTTTCTGATTGTTTCCAGTTTTTTAAACCGGTTTTTTCTTATCTCGTTAATGGCTGTCATAGATTAATTTTAACTCAATTATTCTTTTTTAGTAAAGTACCACTCTAAAACTTCTTTAGCTACCGGCAGAGCGGCTACTTCCACATTTTTAACGTCTTCAATCATTACGGTAAGAATTATCTCCGGATCTTCGTAAGGAGCAAAAACCGTCACCCAGTTGTGATAGCGATTTTTCCCCAGTTCAGCTGTTCCGGTTTTGGCAGCGGCCGCCACCGGTAGAGAATTCAATAAAGTTGCTGAGGCCTGAGGAGAGTTTTTTCCTGTAACAGCTTGGCGCATCCCTTCCCTGACAACTTGTAAATTCTCAGGACTAATAAAGTTTTCTCTAATAATTTCAGGCTGCATTTCTTCAATCACAGTCGGCGAACCGGTGGAAGTGTCAATTATTTCTTTTACTACCTGGGGCTGGAGAAGTTTTCCTCCGTTAGCTATAGCCAAAAAGGAATTTACTACTTCCAAAGGAGTAATTTGAAGATATTGCTGGCCAATAGAAAGATAATAAGTATTACCGTCCCACCAGCCGGGATCTTCAGGAAAAGTTTTCCTTTTCCACTCTTTGTCGGGAACAAACCCTTTTACTTCTCCCGGCAAATCAATACCGGTTAAATCTTGCCAACCAAAAAGCTCTAAATATTCTTTAATCTTGGTTGGACCAAGACCTTCCTGTTCTCCAAATCCCCCACCGACTGTATAAAAATAAACGTTGCAGGACTCAGCAATAGCTTTTCTCATATCGGTCCAACCGTGGGCCCACCAATCATGAAACTCGGTGGTTTCCTCTTCATAAGTGTGTTCTATCTCAATTAATCCCTGGCAATTTATTTTTTTATCGGGGTTGATAATTTTCTCTTCCAAAACAGCTGAAGCAATTAAAGGCTTAATGGTAGAACCAGTAAGATATTGGCCAGAAATAGCTCGGTTAAAAAGAGGATCCCGGGGGTCTTGGTCAAGCTCCTCCCATTCCTCCTTGGTCATTCCCTGGCTAAAAAGATTATTATCAAAACTCGGCAAACTAACCAAAGAAAGAACACCGCCAGTTTTGGGGTCCAAAGCGATTACTGCTCCTCCCTTTCCTTTTGTTTTAAGAATATTTTCTAAGGCCTGGACAGCTTTTTTTTGTAGCCCGGAATCCAGCCACAAAACTAAACTTTTCCCCGATTTGGGCAAAGAAATTATTTCTTGAGAAATTATATTCCCCTGAGCATCTCTTTCAGTACGGATTTCTCCGGGTATCTCTCTTAATTCTGAATTGTACGAATCTTCTAATCCGGTTTTTTCACCAGTTTTTCTTTTGTAACCAATGAGGTGAGCGAAGGTATAACCATTGGGATATTCCCTAACGGCGTTGTTTTTAATCTGGAATCCTGATAATTCTCCTATTTTTGTTTCCAAAATTATTAAACTCTGGCGGTCTAAATTTTCTCTGATTAAAATTTCCGGGGCTTCATTTTCCTTTATTTTCTTTTCTATTTCTTCTTTTTCGATTTCTAAAATTTTGGCGAGTTCATCAAAAATTCTTTTTTGTTCTGTTTCTTCCCGGGGAAGATTGTTTTTCTGGCAAACTAAATCAAAACTTATCTGATTAAAAGCTAGCTGTTCTAAATTCCTGTCATAAATTACCCCTCTTTCAGCCTGAATTTGGTACCAGATATATTTATTTTCTTCAGCTAAAGCTATCAGGTTTTCTTTTTCAAAGACCTGAAGCTGAAAGGTTTTAGCCAAAAGTAAAAAAAACAATGCCAAAGAAAAGAAAAACAACCCTTCAAGAATTTTTTTTAAAAGAGGAACTTCAAATTTTTTTTCAGAATAACCTGCCTCTTCTTCTTTTTTCTGAGCCAACCTGTCCAAAAGGACTTCTTGCGGCTCTATATCTTCCTTAAAGCTTAATCTTATATTACGGTTTTTGTATTTACCTGGCCAAGGAGAAACGAACATATTTCCTTAAAACGAGTTTAATAGAAAAAGAAAGGGCGGTTAAAATTAAAACCCAAATTCCTAAAAAATTAACCCCTAAAAAACCACTGGAGAAGATATCCAGAAGGAATCCGGTAAAAGCGGCTAAAAAGATACCGTAATTCTCCTCTGGTTTTTCAAAAAAACAAAGAAAGATAATTAAGACGGCTGTGGTAATAAGGGGGATAGAAAAATTATTCCAAAAAAAATAAGAAAAATGGACTAAAAAACTGGTTTGGAATAAAATCAGGAAGTAAAAAAATAAAACGGAGATTAAAAACTTTTTCATTTGAACATTAAAATTCAGTGATAATAAAGAAACTTTCTAATTCTTTGAAGTCGGTGGCTGGTCTAATTTCAGCTATCTGAAAGGGATTAACATCTGTTTTTTTTACGTTTTTGACTTCTCCCACTAAAATGCCTTCAGGAAAAACTCCTCCCAAGTTTGTAGTGACAACCTGCTCTCCTTCTTTGATTTCTTCTTCCCAAGGAAGAAGGTCTAAAATAAGACTAAGGTTTCCCTTCCCTTTAATTACTCCGGAAATTTCTCTATCGGCCAATTTAACATCAAAAGAACTGCTAGGATTAGAAATTAAAATAACCTTTGAAAAATCTTCGTAAACCTCGCCTATTTTACCGATTAAGGTCCTCTGTTCGGTAATAACTGGGGAATTTAAAGAAATGCCGTCTTTTTCTCCCTTGTCAACCAAAATTGAATCTTGAAAAACGTCCTTAGCCACTACTTTGGCAAAAGAAAGGCGGAATTCCTTTTCCAAACCGACCTCCAAGGCATTTCTTAAAACCTGGTTTTCTTCCTTTAATTCTCGGAGTGAGATATTTTCAGATGTCAGCTGTTGAATTCTGGCTTTAAGCTCCTGATTTTCTTCTTTAATCTTTTTGTTTTGGATAATTGACTCTCCAAAATCAGAAAAGCTATCCCCTGCCTCCCAAAAGGTTCTCTGGACAGAAAAAGAGACTGAATAAAAAAAGTTTTTAGTCCTTTCTTTAAGAGAGGTGAAGTTAAAGACAATAAAAAGAGTGGCTACTACTACTGCAATTATAATAATTTTAAACAAGGAAGTCCGCCTCATTCGGTTATTTTATCATAATTTTTGAACGGAGCCCAGCTAAAAGCTGGAAGGATGCGGCGGGCGGGTTGTGGTCTTGACAGGGGTTTTTGACTGGCTATAATGATGCTTGATAAGTAAAAAAGGTCGAGGTCGATGAAGCTTTAACTTCATCTCTATCTTCGCACCGCTTTGCGGGGCTTGATAAATAAAGAGAAATTTAAAACTTTTGTCCTTCATGATTTACGATAAATTTCCTACCTTAATTGCCAGTGAAACGGAAGAAGGTCTTGGAGAGGAAACAGAAGAAGAAACATCAGAAGAAGGAGAAGAAACGGAAGAAGAACTTGGATAAGATTAACTTTAACAACAAAAAACCCGCTTTGGCGGGTTTTTTGTTGTTATAAAAAGACGCTTGGGTGGCGGCTTCCTACTTTCGCAGGAAAAACCTACTATCATCGGCCTCAGAGTATTTCACTTCTGTGTTCGGTATGGAAACAGGTGGGACAACTCCAGTATAGCCGCCACCCAAGCATCTTTCGCTCGGGTTTACAATTATTAATTACTAGCCAAGAGATTGCTTCGATTTATTAGTACTGCTTGGCTTAATCCCTCACGGGACTTACACCTACAGCCTATCAATCCCGTCATCTACGGGAAATCTCAATGAGTCCTAATCTTGGGGCCTGCTTCGCGCTTAGATGCTTTCAGCGCTTATCAGTTCCCGACTTAGCTACCCAGCAATGCTCCGGGCGGAACAACTGGTACACCAGAGGTCGGTTCACTCGGGTCCTCTCGTACTACGAGCAACTCCCCTCAAGACTCAACGCCTGCGGTAGATAGGGACCAACCTGTCTCACGACGGTCTGAACCCAGCTCGCGTACCACTTTAATGGGCGAACAGCCCAACCCTTGGAAGCTTCTTCACCTCCAGGATGTGATGAGCCGACATCGAGGTGCCGAACAGGGCCGTTGATGTGGACTCGCGGGCCCTACTAGCCTGTTATCCCCGGGGTAACTTTTGGTTGATGATCTTCCGCGGTTCTACCAACCACGGTCGGTTCACTAAGTTCTGGTTTCCCAACTGCGCGAGTTATCTCTCTTGCAGTAAAGCCGGCTTGTGCCTTTACACGACCAGTAGGATTTCCATCCCTACTTAGCCGACCTTATAAACGCCTCCATTACCTTTTAGGAGGCAAGTGCCCCACTTAAACTGCCCGCCAGACAATGTCTCCCGCTAAAAGCGGGATTAGAACTAAGATCTTGAAAGAAAGGTGTTTCATCGACGACTCCATCCCGACCGAAATCGGAACTTCAAAGTCTCCCTTCTACGCTACGCATCCAAAACCAAAACTCAATATCTGGTTACAGTAAAGCTCCCGGGGTCTTTCCGTCTAGCCGCAGGTAACCGGCATCTTTACCGGTATTGCATTTTCACCGGGCTGCTCCTGGAGACAGTCCCCAAGTCGTTAGGCCTTTCATGCGGGCCAGAACTTACCTGGCAAGGGATTACGCTACTTTAACACGATTATAGTTATCGCGGACGTTCACTGGAAGCTTAAGGCAGTCAGCCTTGCCTTGCGACAAAACCGCTACCATTAACGTTCCAGCACTGGTCAGGCCTCAGCCCCTATACATCTTGTTGCCAATTAAGCAGGGACCTGTGTTTTTGGTAAACAGTCGCCAGGGGTACTTTTGCTGCGTCCCGCCCCCCATGCCCGTTGAACTTTGTAATTTTTCTGATTTCAATACAATGAAAATTTAGAAATTGAAATACTTTGTTCCACGAGCTTAGGGGGCGGGAAGGTCTTATTCCGAAGTTACGACCACTTTTTTGCCGAGTTCCTTCAGGAGCTTTCACCCGTTCACCTTAGTGCAATTACACTAACCCACCTGTGTTGGTTTGCGGTACGGACCGCGCACATAATTAACTTCTGAAAAGCTTTTCTAGGCAGTAGATTCGTCCAGAACTCTCGCCGAAGCGAGATAAGAAATCCAGTAATCTTTCTGGATTACTCTACTGCGTCCCTTCTCAGAATTATGTACGCAGGGGCCGGAATGTTGACCGGCTGTCCATCAGCTACGCCTTTCGGCTTTGCCTAAGGCCCGCCTAACCCTTGGTTGATTAACATTGCCAAGGAAACCTTGGGTTTTCGGTGTGCCGCGCTTTCAGCGGCATTGCGGTTACTCATACCAACATTCTCACTTCTTCATCCTCCACCAAACGTTACCATTTGACTTCATCGGATGAAGAATGCTCCCCTACCCCAAGCACATAAAAATTTATGTGCTCAGTCTTATCTTCGGTACTGAGCTTAGTCCCGGAAATCTTAGGTACAGGATTCCTTAGTTAGTAAGCTGTTACGCACTTTTTAAAGGATAGCTGCTTCTGAGCTAACCTCCTAACTATCACAGGAACCCCACTTCCTTTCTCACTTAGTTCAGTTTAGGGACCTTAGATGAAGATTTGGGCTGTTTCCCTTTTGACCCTGGGGCTTAGCCTCCAAGGTCTGACTCCCGTGAAACTTTTCTGGCATTCGGAGTTTGGTAGGAATACCTAGCTTGCGCCACAGTATTCCTTCTAGTGCTCTACCTCCAGAAAAAACAAGCACGGGGCTAGCCCTAAAGCTATTTCGGGGAGAACCAGCTATTACCAAGCTCGTTTAGCTTTTCACTTCTTGCCACAGCTCATCCCAGAGTATTGCACGGCTCACGGGTTCGGGCCTCCTCCCGACTTTCGTCGGGATTCACCCTGGCCATGGCAAGCTCGCCTGGCTTCGGGTCTCGAGTATATAGCAAAAACGCACTGTTAGCACTTGCTTTCGCTGCGCCTCCGGGGCAAAACCCCTTAGACAAGCTATATACTCGAACTCGTTGGTTCGTTCTGCAAAAAGCACGCCGTCATCCCGCTAAAGCGGGACTCCGACTCTTTGTAGGCAAAATGGTTTCAGGTTCTATTTCACCGGGATCACCTCCCTACTTTTCACCTTTCCCTCACGGTACTGGTTCACTATCGGTGAGATTGAGTATTTAGCCTTGGCCGGTTAGTCCGGCCTGCTTCCCACAAGGTTATCTTGGCCTCGTGGTACTTAAGAAAAATACCAAGGAGCATAAAGGAGTTTTCAAGTACGGGACTGTTACCCTCTTAGGTCTCCCTTTCCAGGGTAGTTCCTTTAACCAACCTTTATCTAAGTGCTCTCCCTCAGAGTGTACCAAGCACATAACAAATATTATGTGCTTGGTGCCCCCGACGATATTTCCTTACAACCTCCCGCTAAAAGCGGGATTTGGGCTCTTTCCTTTTCGCTCGCCGCTACTAAGGAAATAAACTTCGTTCTCTGTTCCTCCGCTTACTGAGATGTTTCACTTCAGCGGGTTCGCCCCAAGCACATAAATTATGCGCTCGGTGTTCCGATTCATCATCGAAACGGGTTTCCCCATTGGGAAATCCCCGGATCAAAGGTTGCTAAGCACCTCCCCGAGGCTTATCGCAGCCACGCCACGTCCTTCATCGCCTCAATCTCCCAAGGCATCCACCATTTGCCGTAAAACCGCAATCTTTGGCTAGTAATTAATAATTGCAATCCATTATTAAGTTTAAAAAGTTCTTTCCTAATCGTTCCGCTCAGGCAATCAAAAATCCCGCTCGAAGCGGGATTTCTGCGACAATAAAAATTGCCCAGAAATTATCCGCTTCCTCTATTCAAAATAATTCTATATATTCGCATGGTCGCCTTTAATTTTACCAAAACAAAAAACTCTGTCAAGGCTCAACATAATCGCAAAGCCACGGGTTATAATATTATTTATTTATTCTTTAAGTTTGCTTCTTAAGTCTCGGAGAATTTCAGCTGCTACTTCTTTTCCACCCAAGCCAAAAGCGATACCTAAAGCAATGACTAACATTGCTACAAAACCGGTAAACAGGGTTTCCATAAAGGTCTTGGCAATTCCTAACTGATGCAAAATTGCTAAGATAGCAAAAATCCAGATTGACCACTTGATAATGGCACTGACTAAATGACCGTATCCTACCTTCACTCCTTCCACTCCTGCTCTAACTATTTTTTCTACAATGTCTACTACAATTACAGTAACTACAAAAATAAGAGCAGCCACAATAACGTTAGGCAGATAGGCCAAAACGCTCTTGAGAAAAGCGGCAAACTGAACAAAACCCAAAATCTCTATGGCAGCCAATAAAAAGACGATAACCAAAACCCATTTGATAATCGCCCCAACAAATTCGGCAGCATTTACCTTCAATTCAGCTTTTTCTAAGGCCTGCTTCCAGCCGGCTCTTTCAAAAAGTTGATTGAATTTTATTCGAGTCAAAATTTCAGATATTAACTTTCCAATGCCAACCGAAATAAACCAACCAATAATAAAAACAATCAAAGCTCCAATCAAGGTGGGAATAAAGGTTAGAAATCCTTGCCAAAGACCTTGAAGAGCTAAGGTAGTAGTCTCAGCCCAAGTTTGAACCATCATACGTTTCTACGAATTATGTATTTATTACGAATGCTTGATGAGAACTTACTTCTCATCTCGCGCCTCGCCTTCGCGTGAAGACTCGGCATACGAATTTTTCGACCTTTACTGTTTTATTAGAGATTTAAATATTATATCAACTAACGAAAGAGTTGTCCTGTGGAAAACTTTGTCAAGGTGGACCGTACCAGATTTGAACTGGTAACCCCCACATTGCAAATGTGGTGCTCTGCCATTGAGCTAACGGCCCATGGTGGGCGCAGAAGGAGTCGAACCTTCCACCTCTTCTTTATCAGAGAAGCGTTCTACCGATGAACTATGCGCCCAGAGCGATGAAGTAAACTTCATCTTCTACCTTTGCTACGCTTGGCAGAGCGATGAAGTAAACTTCATCTTCTACCTTTGCTACGCTTGGCAGAGCGATGAAGTAAACTTCATCTTCTACCTTTGCTACGCTTGGCAGACAAATATTTGTTTTTTTACCGGGAAATTATTTATTCTTTTTTTAAAAATAGCATTTAATCCTATCTCCCTAAAGATGTCCTCCCATTCTTTTTCTGACTTAAAAGAGATCTTATTGTAGTCTCCAATGAATTTGGCGAAATAAATTCCGTGAATCTTACAAAATAAACTTGAAAAAAAACCGTCCAACAAGTCCTCGTAAATGATGATTTTATCTCTAGTCACTCTTTTGGACTCTTTTAGAAGAGTGATGGAATCTTCGGCATGATGTAAAACGTAATTTATTAAAACTGTATCAAAGGAATCATCTGGAAAGGGAAGGTGAAAACCATCATAAATTTGAAAAGGAAGCGAAGAAACCCGGTAATCTTTAATATCTACTCCCAAAACTTCTACTTTAAAAAAATCTTGAAAGGTTTTACCGACTATACCGCAACCACAACCCAAGTCAAGAACTTTTGAGCTCTTTTTAATAAAATCCTGACAATCTAAACACATCTTTTTAGCTGCTTTTTCAAAAATTTTAGAAAAAATTCTATAAAATTTCATCGGCTAGCAATATTTTAATTTATTAAAATTGAAGCTGTCGATGAAGCTTTAGCTTCATCGACTCTTGCTCTTACTAAAATTTCCAATTACTAAATCTGGAATTATTTTCTTAAGCAGACTGGGGTTAAGTTTTATTGACCAGTTGTAGTCACCGCTATTAACAATGATTTTGGGGTTTTGAAAAAGAGCCCTGTCTGTGAAAGTGGGAAGTTTCCATAAATTGCCGAAAGGCGGGATAGCCCCAATCTTTATCCCTTTTAAATTTCTCTTCATCCAGGCCTCTTTCAAAAAATCAATCTTTTTTGCCTTAGCTGTCTTTTTTAATTTTCCCTTATCTAAATTTTTGTTGGCCGAAATTAAAACTAAGGCAGGTCCGCCAGTTGGCGGATCCAATTTTACGGCTAAGGTCTTTCCTACCGTCTTTAAAGGTACTTTCAAGGTAGCTGCTTTATCAAAGGCAGTATAGACTGTCCGATGCTCTATTAATTCATATTTTAATCTGGAACTTCCCAGAAAGTCGATGAACATTCGTTCATCTCTACTCTTCGCTACGCTCGGGTGTTTTATTATCTTTTTGGGCATACTTTAAAAATTATATCAAAAAAAACAAAAAAAACAAGGTTTGGCCTTGTTGTTTTTGTTCAGGTTCTAAGAGTTGCTCCGAGACCGACCTTTAAGGTACATCGGCCAACACCTTTGAAGTTGAAAATAGAATTCTCAATTTTCAACTTCAGTCGACAATAAAAATTAAATGTAGTGATCCACGGACAGCTTCCGCTACCCGTGCCTTGTTACGACTTCATTCTTGTTACCGACCTTAGCTTAGGTCCGATTGCTCGGAATTTCGGCTACTGCCGGCTCCCCTAATGTGACGGGCGGTGAGTACAAGTCTCAGGAACGTATTCATCGCACCGTTGCTGATGCGCGATTACTAGCGATTCCAGCTTCATGAGGTCGGGTTGCAGACCTCAATCCGAACTGAGAGACCGTTTGGAGGATTAGCTCCGGCTTACGCCATTGCTACCTATTGTCGGTCCCATTGTACCACGTGTGCAGCCCAGGGCATCAAAGGGCCACGCTGACTTGGCGTTATCCTCACCTTCCTCCCGGTCATCCCGGGCAGTTTCCCACGACACTTGTAACGCGGGATAAGGGTTGCGCATGTTACCGCATTTAAGCGTGCGTCTCAAGATACATGCTGACGACAGCCGTGCAGCACCTGGACTAATGTCCTTGTGGGTAATTCCGGCTTTCACCGGAGTTTCATTAGCCTGTCAAGCCCTGGTAAGGTTCTTCGCTTGTTGTCGAATTGAGCCACATGGTCCACCGCTTGTGTGAGACCCCGTCTATTCCTTTGAGTTTTAGCGTTGCCGCCGTACTTCCCAGGCGGGACACTTAACGCGTTAGCTTCGCCACTTGAAGGGTCGACACTTCAAATAGCTAGTGTCCATCGTTTACAGCGTGGACTACAAGGGTATCTAATCCTTTTTGCTCCCCACGCTTTCGTCCCTCAACGTCAGGGTCGCCCCAGCTGAATGCCTTCGCATTTGGTGTTCCGGTCGATATCAACGGATTTCACTCCTACACCGACCGTTCCATCAGCCTCTAACGCCCTCAAGTCAGATAGTTTCTGGCGCATCCCTCAGGTTGAGCCCGAGGTATTTAACACCAGACTTTTCTGACCGCCTACGGACCCTTTACGCCCAATAAATCCGGATAACGCTCGGGGGTTCTGTATTACCGCGGCTGCTGGCACAGAATTTGCACCCCCTTATTCCTAGAGTACTGTCATCCCGCTAAAGCGGGATTCCTCCTCTAGAAAAGCTCTTTACACCCCGAAGGGCTTCTTCAAGCACGCGGCGTCGCTGGTTCAAGCTTTCGCTCATTGACCAATATTCTCGACTGCTGCCTCCCGTAGGAGTCTGGCCCGTATCGCAGTGCCAGTGTTGGCGATCGTGCTCTCACACCGCCTACCCGTCATCGCCTTGGTGGGCCGTTACCTCACCAACTAGCTGATAGGCCGCGGGCCAATCATCAAGCCCTACCCAAAGGCAGGTTTTACCCTTGCGGGACTATCAGGGATTATCCCCGCTTTCGCGGGGCTGTCCCTGTCTTGATGGTATGTAACCCACGTGTTACTAACCCATTTGCCTCTATCCCGATAAGCTTGCGCCAATCGGGACCGATCGACTTGCATGCCTTATCCACGCCGCCAGCGTTCATCCTGAGCCAGGATCGAACTCTCAAAAAAAAGAAGTTTCGGAGCAACTCTTAGAATCTAAAATATTCGGTTTTCAAAGTACTTTCCCAGATAGAAAGAAAAACCAGGAAGAGACTTCCTGATCCTTAACCTACTTTCAGCCTTTGCTCTTATATTAACTACAAGAGCAGCTCTTTTTTTTCTTTTTTGCTTTCTTTTTGGCCATATAGTCAATGAGCTTTTCAGCTCATCTTCACCCTTCGCTCGGCTTCGCCTCGCTTGGGCATTAAAAGGTTAAGTCTCTTCGGCAATTTCTATTTTACTTCTTTAAAAAATTCTGTCAAGAGCCGCCTGCAGGAATCGGACCCGCGTCCGTGGTTTACAAAACCACTGCTTTACCACTAAGCTAAGGCGGCTTATTTATGTTTAGTTGTTTTTTTTAATTCTTGCCAATAGTTATCGTTTTCTTCTATTTTTTCTTTTTGCGATCTTTCTTTTAACTTTTGCAGCCAACTGGAGGTTTTATTGTCAGTTTTAAGAGAAAGAAGTCTAATTTTAGAAAGGGTTTTTCGTAAAAACGCCTCGGAAGAAAACGACCTTAAGCCGGGAATATTTTTAATCTCCTTATATAAACCTTTCAATTGGGGCTTGAAACTATCAGAAGGACTATCCTCGGGCAGGTTGGTCAAAATCGGCATTTTCCTAAAAACAATCACTCCCATGCCGGCTATACTTCCTATTAAAATTAAGCTAAAAATTAACTCTGTCATTAAAGAGTATATTTGGTAAATTTTTTTATAATAATATTTTCTCCCAGTTTGGCAATATATTCTGCCACCAAATCTTGAACCTTTTTACTTTCATCCTTTATCCAGGGCTGTTCTAAAAGTGGAATTTCATCTGACATAGCGGCAATCTGTAAGCATAATTCATGAGCTAAAGCTTGAAAATCTGGAGATTTAGCTACAAAATCTGTTTCGCAATTCAATTCCAAAATTACACCAATTCTTTTATTAGGGTGAATGTAGCTATCAATAATTCCTTGATGAGCTTCTCTTTCAGCTTTTTTCTTGGCTACTTCCCTACCCCATTTTTTCAAAACTTCTTTCGCCTTCTCTGTATCACCTTTGGCTTCGGCAAGAGCTTTCTGACATTCGGCGATTGAAACGCCGGTAACTTCACGAAGTTTTTTAATTTGATCAATAGATACCATTTAATTTTTTGACTTTGATCCGCCAATTGGCGGATTAGTTTTTGATTTTGCTTTTAGGACGACTTCTTTGACTTTATCTAAAATATATTTTATCGCCGGCCTAGCGTCATCATTAGCTGGAATAGGATAATCTGCCAAGGTGGGATCAACATTAGTATCAGCTATCCCAATTATAGTTATGCCCTTTGCCTTTGCCTCCTTGACAGCCAGAAGGTCTTTTTTCATGTCAATTACGAAAATAGCAGCGGGGAACTGGCCCAATTCTCTTATTCCTCCAAATTTTATTTCCAAGTTTTGCAGTTCTTTATTAATTTTAATTTGTTCTTTTTTGGTATATTTCTCTAATTCTCCGGCAGCTTTTTTCTTCTCCAGCTCTTTTAAATACTCAACTCTTTTCTTGATATTTTCAAAGTTGGTAAAAGTCCCTCCCAACCAGCGTTCAGTAACATAAGGAAGACCGCAATCTCTGGCCACCTCTTTTACTAAATCTTTGGCCTGAATTTTAGTCCCGATAAAAAGAAGAGTTTTCCCTTCGGCAATAAGCTTTTGGATAAATTTTAAGGCCTCTTCTAACTTCTCAATAGTTTTAGTTAAATCAATTATATGAACAGTATTTCTCACTCCATAAAGATAAGGTCCCATTTTGGGATGAATCCTGGAAGTGCGGTGACCAAAATGTAAACCAACTTGAGCCATTTCTTCGGGATCAAGCTTAAAATCTTTTTCCTGGGATTTTGTTTTCGCCATATTTTTTTATATACCACAGAAAACAAAGGAAAACAATAGGCCCTTGCTTTATAATAAAATATTTGTTATATTATAATGGTTGGTACTCAAGGTCGATGAAATTAAAATTTCATCTTCATCTTCAATAAATTTTTAATTTATTTCGATGAAAAAAGATATTCATCCAAAGTATTATCCTTCAGCCAGAGTCCAATGTGCTTGCGGTAACACTTTTACAGTTGGTTCAATCAAAGAGTCCCTTGAGGTAGAAATATGTTCTCAATGCCATCCTTTTTACACTGGAAAAGAAAAAATGGTTGATACTATGGGACAGGTTCAAAAGTTTAGGAAGAGGTTAGAAAAAAAACATAAATAAAATCTTGTCTGATGGTTAAGATTGAATTAATCAAAAAAGACTACGAGCAAATTTTGGAACAACTCAGCGATCCTGAGTTGATTTCAAATTGGGAAAAAGGCGATGAACTAACCAAAAGAAAAAATTATCTTGAAAAAATTATTGAAAAAGATAAAGAACTTAAAGATATCAGAAATAAAATTGAAGAAAATAAAGCAATTATTTCAGCTAAAGAAGACCGAGAATTAATGGTTTTAGCAGAATCAGAAAATGCTCAGTTAACCGAAAAAGAAAAGGCCTTAGAAAAAGAATTAGCCGGTTTAATCAAAAGCGAAAGTAATAAAGAAGAGTCAAAATCAGTAATTGTGGAAATTAGAGCCGGAGCAGGCGGAGCAGAAGCCGCTTTATTCGCCGGGGACCTTTTTCGTATGTATTCAAAATATGCTGCTTTGCAAAGTTGGCAACAAAAAATTTTAGATTCTCACCCTACCGAATTAGCAGGCTTTAAAGAGGTAATCTTTGAACTAAAATCCGCCGGCACTGGCGGAGGTAATATCTTTTCAAAAATGAAATATGAAGGCGGAGTCCATCGGGTTCAAAGAATTCCCCAAACCGAAAAATCAGGCCGTATTCATACTTCTACCGCTTCCGTTGCTGTCCTTCCTAAACCAAAACGGTCAATGATTAGAATAAAACCGGATGAACTAAAAATTGATTTTTACCGGGCTTCCGGACCCGGCGGGCAATACGTTAATCGTCGGGAAACAGCTGTCAGAATTACCCATTTGCCTTCGGGAATTGCGGTTACTTCTCAAACTGAAAGAAATCAACTTCAAAACAAAGAAAATGCTCTGGCTATTCTGGAAGCCAAACTTTTAGAAAAAAAAGAGGGCGAAGAAATAGAAAAAATTGGAGCAAAAAGAAAAGCCCAAATAAAAAAGGCTGAAAGAGCCGATAAAATTAGAACTTATAATTTCCCTCAAGACAGAGTTACCGACCACCGGATAAAAAAATCCTGGCATAATATTGAAGGAATTATAGCCGGCAAATTAGACCCAATTATTAAATCCTTACAAAAATCTCTGGGTTAACCTGCTTTTTCTAAAGTTTCTATGTCTTTAGCGAGATTCTTGGCAATAGCCATTACTGAATCGCCGTAGAAACGATATCTTGTGCTGGTGGTGCCAGAGAAATAAATCATGGCTGCTTTCCATTCAGCGTTGTAAGTTTGTTGGGCGGCTCCGTAATCAGTTAAATATAAAGCAGCAGCTAAAAAAGAATCTTTAATAGACCAGGGATCGGCAGCTTCGCCGGTTATTTTTTCTATTTTATCTTTATATATCATCCAAGTAGAAGGAATAAATTGGGCTGGCCCCATGGCTCCTCCATACCCGCCAACGCTGGGAATAGGGCAAGAAACCGGAGTATTGTAGGGGTCTCTTCCTAAAGCTTTGGTAATTGCCAAAAATGGCTGGACATCTCGGCTGGGCTTCATCACTTTGGATATTTTCTGCCCATTGTAAGCGACTACTCCGTCTCCGGTCTTAGGATCTTTAAGATAACACTGGCCCACGTTTTTCCCAATATTTGACTCTTGGGTTAAAACCGCTAACAAAAGAGCTGGCCTGACTCCAGTAATTTTTTCAATGGATTTGGCAATCTCATAGGCCTCACCGAAAGTAGGAGCTTCGGGTACCCCGATTAATTCAAATATTCTGGTTCTAATTCCAGATGCCTTTTCTTCCACCGCCTCCTTTTCACTCAGATATTTTTGATATTGATCCTCGGTTAGTTGTAAATAGTAGTCTTTATCTTCTTTAGCTGCTTCGTTTTCTTGTTTTTGAAGGGTTTGGATTTCAACTAATCTTTCAAAATCTTCTTTTTCGGAATCTAAGGCCTGTTTTTCTCCTTCAAGATAAGATTTTAAGTTTTTGATATTCTCTAAAAGCTCTTGATTCTTTCCATTAAGAGTTTCTAAAGCTACTAAATTATCAAAAAAAGCCGAGAGGTCGGGTTCGGCTAGCAGAATTTCCACCAGAGAACGCTGGTCTTCTTCGTAAATTGATCTCAAGATGGAGCTTAATTTTTCTCGGGAATCGGCGATTTTTAATGAAGTTTCTTCAATAGAGGTCTGGGTATCATTAATTTGAAGCCCTAATTCCTCTATCATTACGTTGCTTTGATAAATTTGTAAGTTTAATTTTCCAATCTGCTGTTTTAAAATATAGATTTGATTTTGGAGAGTGCTTTTTTCCTGTTGAGTCTTGCTGATGTCTTTTTCATATCGGGCAATTTGTTCTTCCAACGCTTCTAACTCCTTTTCCAGGACTTCTCGCTCCTCTTGAGGACTCATAGCTAAACCCTGAAAATTAGGCAAAACCAAAGCTAAGAGCAGAGTTGACAACAAAACTATTTTAAAAATACGGGTTAGCATTGTTTTATTTAGGTTTCTCGGGAGTTTCTTCTTTCGCTTCTTCTTTTTCTTCTTCTGTTTTTTCTTTCTCTTTTCCTTCTTCTACTTTTTCAACTTCTTCTACTTTTTCTTCAACTGGTTTCTCTAATTCTTCCTCTACTTTTTCTGGCTCAGCAACAAAAGCAACTGTTTCTTCAGGATCCTTAAGAATTTTTACTTCCTTGGGAATTATTAAATCTTTAACTAAAATACTATCTTCAAAAGTTTTTAATTTATCCGCATTTATTCTTATTTCATGAGGAAGATTTTGGGGTAAAGCTCTTACTTCTATTTCATGGATATTTCTAACAAAAGTGCCACCCAGTTCTTTTACCGCCGGAGCTTCACCTTCAAAAACTAAAGGCACATTAGCTGTAATTTCTTCATCAAGTTTTGGTTGATAAAAATCAACATGAATCACTTTCTGAGAAAGGGGGTCTAACTTTATAGCATGAATCAGAACTAAAAATTTCTTTTTTTCAACTTCTAAAGAAATCAAAGAGCTTTCCCCTGCTTCACGATAAACTTTTTCAAAATCTTTGAAATCAATTTCTAAAGGTGTATTTTCGATTTTCGGTCCATATAAAACTGCGGGAATTAATCCTTTTTCTCTTAAATTTCTTACTTTTTCCCCCAAGGTTTTTCTAATTTTAGCGTTTAAGGAAATCATAATTATGTTTTGTTTGCCGAACCAAATAATTTAATTTTTTCTTCAACCACTTTTTGAACTGCCTCTATTACCTCAGGCATATATTTGTAAGGAGTTGTTTCTTTTGGGTTTTTTTTAAGATTTTTTTTCAAGGCATTTGTATAAGTTATCCTCAATTCGGTATTAATGTTAATTTTATCAATGCCTAATTTTATTGCTTTTTCCATATCCTTTTTAGGAGTACCTGACCCTCCGTGTAAAACCAAAAAGGTATCCCCTGTCATCTTTTTTATTTCTTTCAATCTTTCAAGCCGAAGCCGGGGATTTAAACCTCTAACTTCAATTCCGTGGAATGTTCCAATGCTTATTGCCAGACTGTCTGTTTTGGTTTCTTTTATAAATTTCTCAGCATCAGCAGGGTCAGTTAAATTTTTTTCTCTTATTTCAAATTTTTTCTTGTAAATCCTTGAGGCATCGGTGCCGATAGCTCCCACCTCTCCCTCAACCAAAACCCCGAGCTTCTTTGCGTATTTGATAACTTTTTTAGTTTGTCTGATGTTTTCTTCGAGGGATAACTTTGAGCCGTCAAAGTGAACAGCCTTGTATCCGGCATCTATGGCTTTTTTAATATAATGAAAAGATCGACCGTGGTCAAGATTCAAAAAAACGGGAAGCCCTTTTTCTTTTTTATAACTGTCTACTAAAGCTACTGCTTGTTTTAAACCGATAAATTTACTTTCTCCTTCCGACGTCCCTAAAATTAGAGGGGACTTTAATTTTTCGGCGGCCTGAATAATCGCTCTCAGCGTTTCTAAATTTGAGAAATTAAAATGACCGATCGCCCATTTTTCTTTTTGAGCCTTCTTTAAATAATATTTAAGTACTTTCATTTTCTTAAACATTTTTTTGTAACCTTAACTTTTTTAAAACTCTGATTTTTCTTCAAAATACCCTCTTTAGCTCCCCATTTTCTAATGCAGGAGGCGGAATTAGCCACAGCTAACTGAATTGCCATTTTTATATTCCCCCTGCTTTTAATATACGCTGATAAAAACCCGGCTCCGAAAGCATCCCCGGCTCCGGTTTTATCCACCACTTTGGTCTTCAAGGGAAAAGCTGAATAAAGAAACTTTCCATCGGCCACCAAAAGCTTATTTTCTCCGTCAGTTATAATTAAAATTCCGGGGAAAATTTTCTTAATTTCCTTAACTAATTTTTCTCCCTGTAGAGAGGGGTCTCTGGCTAAAATTTGAGCCTCTTCCTGGTTTAAAATTAAAATGTCAATCTTTTGAAGAACCGATTCTAAAATTTTAACAGGCGTTTTTAACTGAGAGCTGCCGGGATTTACCATTGTTTTAATTTGATTATCCCTAGCAAAACCTACTATTTCTCCAAAAAGTCTGAATAATTTTCTACTCAGGGGGGCCAGATAAAACCAGCCAGTATTTTTAATTTTTGACCAAGGTATCTGTTTCGCGCTTAAAGTCTCGGAGGCCCCTTTATAAACCAGGATTGTTCTCTCTTTCGGGGTGGAAAAGATTATGGAAGAGTTGGTTGGTTTTTTGTCGGTTTTAAAAACGAATTCTGCTTTAATTCCTTTTTCTTTTATTTCTTTCAAAACTGCCTGACCTTCAATGTCGTTCCCAATCACCCCGCAATAAGCCGTTCTGAACCCCTGCCTAGTAAAAGTGGCGGCAGTATTACTCCCCCCACCTCCTGAATGAAAATAAATATTTTTAATGTTAATCTTCAACCCGTAGGGCAATAAAATCTTTTTTTTGATATAGTCAAATCTAAAACCGCTAATCAAAAATTGCCGGGCTCTTAGAAAAATATCCCTGGCGGTTGCACCAAAAGTGACAATATCGTACTTCATTTTTTTTCTTTTTTAGCTACGATTAATGTTGTTTTAATTACTGTGTCGGGGTTTAATGATATTGATTCTATCCCTTCTTTGACCAAAAATTGAGCAAATTCAGGAAAATCACTGGGTGCCTGACCGCAGATTCCTATTTTTTTCTTCTTTTTTCTGCAGATTTTTATCACTTCGGCAATCAATCTCTTGACTGCTTCATTTCTTTCGTCAGAAATATAAGCGATTCGAGCATTGTCCCGGTCTACTCCTAAAGTCAATTGAGTCAAATCATTTGAGCCGATGCTCATTTCGTCAAAAATCTCTAAAAACTTTTCAGCCAAAATAACATTGGAAGGAATCTCACACATCATGCAGACTTTTAAGCCGTCTTTTCCTCGTTCAAGTCCCTCCTCTTTCATTAATTTTAACACCTTTTCCCCTTCCTCCACTGTACGACAGAAAGGAACCTCAGGAATTATATTTTTTAATCCAAACTCCTCTCTGGCTTTTTTTATTGCTCGACACTCCATGCTAAAAGCCGGCCGGAAGGATTTATCTAAGTAGCGAGAGGCCCCTCGGAAACCTATCATGGGATTAGCTTCAGTTGGTTCAAAACTCTCCCCACCAACTAAAGCTGCGTATTCATTAGTTTTAAAATCGGAAAGTCTAACAATTACAGGATTTGGATAAAAGGCAGCAGCAATTTGGCTAATTCCTTCAGCTAACTTTTCAACAAAATATTTCTTTTTATCCTTGTAGCCTGCTGTAATTTTGTCAATTTCTGATTTTACTTTTTTGTCTTTTATTTCCTGATAATGATAAAGGGCCAAAGGATGAATTCTAATTTTTTCAGCTAAAATAAATTCAATTCTGGCCAACCCTACTCCGTCATTTGGCAAAAATGAAGTTTTAAAAGCAATGTCTGGCGCTCCTATGTTTATCATAATCTTTGTCTTCAATTTGGGAATCTTTTTCAAATTATATTTCTTAATCCGAAAAGGAATATCTCCTAAAAAGACCCTGCCTTGACCACCACTGCAGTCCACGGTCACTGTATTACCGGTCTTTAACGCATGGCTTGCTGTTTTTGTGCCGACGATAGCCGGAATCCCCAATTCTCTGGAAACGATAGCAGCATGGCAGGTCCTTCCTCCCTCATTGGTAACAATCGCCGAACTCAGGCGCATAATAGGAACCCAATCTGGATCGGTCATTCTGGTCACTAAAACTTCACCCCTTTGAAATTCTCCTATTTTGGAAATATTCTCAATTATTCTTACTTTTCCTTTACCAATTTTGTCTCCAACGGCAACCCCGTAAAGAATCGGCTGTTTTTTCGTTTTAAGCTCATATTCTTCATAAAACTGAGCTGTTTTGGCCGCATAGACCGTTTCCGGTCTCGACTGAACAATAAATAATTGACCAGTCTTTCCATCTTTAGCCCATTCAATGTCTTGAGGCAGCCTGTAATGTTCTTCTATTGTCATTGCCCATTGAGCTAATTGTAAGACTTCTTTGTCAGTTAAAGAAAATTTTGATTGTTTTTTAGGTACAACTTTAACTTCTTTTAAGCCGCCCTTTTTAGCAAAAATGTATTTTTTTGTTTTCCTACCTAAATTTTTAATAATTATTGACCTATATCCTTTTTTGAGGGTCGGTTTAAAAACGCAGAATTGGTCGGGCGTAATTTTCCCCTTAACGATCATTTCCCCTACTCCCCAGATTGAATTAATCAAAACGATATTTTTAAAACCTGTTTCAGTATCCAAAGTAAATATTATACCGGAAGAAGCTAAATCTGACCTTACCATTTTCTGAATTCCAATAGAAAGACCCAGCTTTAAATGAGAAAATCCTTTTTCTTCCCGGTAAGCAATTGCTCTATCGGTAAAAGTTGAAGCAATGGATTTTTTTACTGCCTCAATCAATCTCTCTTCACCCGAAACATTTAAATAAGTTTCGAATTGTCCGGCAAAAGAGGCGCTGGCCGTATCTTCTGCCACGCCCGAAGTCCTCACCGCAACGGTCGGATTCTGCCCGTATTTTTTTCCTAAGATCTTATAGGCTTTAATAATTTCTTCTTTTAAGTCCTCAGGGACATCCCCTTTGAGAATAAGATTTCTGGATAATTCTCCTGTTTTTTGTAGACTTTTAATGCTCTTTGGGTTAAATTTCTGAAAAATTTCCTTTAACTTTTTATCAATTCCATTTTCTTTCAAGTAATGCCAGTAAGCTGCTGTTGTCAAAGCAAAACCATCAGGGACGTTAATTCCTTTTTTGTTTAATTTAGAAATCATTTCTCCCAAAGAAGCGTTCTTCCCCCCGACCAAACGCAGGTCTTTTTTGGAAATTTTCTTAAACTTTAAAATATATTTTTTCATCATCTAATTATTTTTTTTATTTTTTCTATAATATTGGGGTTAGCTAAAGTAGATAAGTCACCTAAGTTTTCGCCGGTAAATAGTTTTCTTAAAATTCTTCTCATTATTTTACCCGAACGGGTTTTGGGTAAGTCCTCGACTAAATAAACATCTTGGGGAGTAGCGATAGGGCTAATCTCGTTCCTCACTTGATTTACTACCTTTTTCTTGAAATCTTCAAAAAGTTCTCTGGGTTTAGAAACGACAAAGACAACTGGTACTTCACCTTTTATTTTATCAGGAATTCCTACTACAGCACATTCGGTAATTTCCGGTAATGCGGTAATAGCACTTTCCAGCTCACCAGTGGTTACTCTGTGACCGGCTATCTTAATTACATCGTCTACTCGGCCGATAATCCTGATTAAGCCGTTTTTGTCTCTAAGAGCAGCGTCAGAAGTAAAATAAATCTTCTTCCCATATTGACTCCAATAAGTATCTAAATATTTCTTGGGATTTTTATAGACCCCTCTTAACAAACTTGGGGCAAAGGGCGGCAATATCACTAAATTCCCTTCTTCCCCTTGAGGACAAGATTTGCCCTTTTCATCAAGGATATCCACTTGAACGCCCGGAAAAGGAAGACCGGTAAAGGCCGGCCGAAAAGGCCCGATCCCGGGAAGGGAGGTAATTAAAATACCGCCGGTTTCTGTCTGCCACCAGGTATCAACTATAGGACACTTTTCTTTTCCTACATTTTTGAAGTACCAAAACCAAGCTGCCTCATCAATCGGTTCTCCGACCGAACCTAAAAGTCGTAAACTTTTAAACTTATGTTTTTTTACCCATTTCAAGCCGCTCTTCTCAAACATCCTAATAGCCGTAGGAGCTGTATAAAAAATAGTCGCTTTATGTTTTTCAATGATTTTCGCCCATCTGTCTGGACTGGGCCAGTCAGGTACTCCTTCATACATCAGAGTAGTCACCCCATTAAGCAGGGGCGAATAGATGGTATAGGTGTGTCCGGTAATCCAACCTGGGTCAGAAGTGCACCAAAAAATATCTTTATCATGTAAATCAAAAATCCATTTACCGGTATAATCAGCCTGGACAGTATAACCGCCGCAAGTATGAACGCAGCCCTTGGGCCTGCCCGTTGAACCTGAAGTATAAAGAATAAATAAAATATCTTCACTGTCCATTGCTCGGGGCTGACACTGAGTATTTTCATTTTTCACTAAATCCTGCCACCAGAGATCCCTACTCCTCTTCCAAGAAAGCTTATTTTTAGCTCGCTTAACCACAATCACTCTTTCAATTTTAGTTTCCTTCACTCCTTCATCGGCATTCTCTTTTAAATTAATGACTTTACCCCGACGGTAATAGCCGTCAGCCGTGATTAAAATTTTAGCTTGAGTGTCTTGCAATCTAATTCTCAGAGCGGCTGAGCTAAAGGCGGAAAAAACCACGCTATGAACAGCTCCAATCCTGGCGCAGGCCAACATAGCAATTACTATTTCTGGAATCATCGGCAAATAAATACCCACCCTCTCTCCCTTTTTTACCCCTAATTTCAAAAGGGCATTAGCAAATTTATTAACTTCTCTTAATAATTCGCCGTAGGTGTAAACTTTGCTCCTCTCTGCTGTTAGTTCTGGTTCCCAAATCAAGGCTATTTTGTCTTTTTTCCCCGGCAAGTGCCTATCTAAACAATTTTCAGTAATATTAATTTTCCCTTTTAAAAACCATTTTAAATAAGGAGGTTTGTGCTCAAAGCCTTTCTGCCAGGTTTTAACCCAAGTTAGTTCTTTGGCTAAATTTTCCCAAAATTTAACTGGGTCTTGATCGGCCTCCCGATATATTTTTTTATCAGAAACCCAAGCTCCTTTTTTAAATTTTTTGTCAGGAAAATATAATTCTCCTTTTTTACTCATAAATTATTTCATTATACACTGAACTTTCACATTGTGAAAGTGAAGGTAAAGATGAAAAAGAAGTTTTCATTGTCCACTGAACTTTCACATTGTGAAAGTGAAGGTAAAGATGAGGACGAAGTCCTCATCGCCTCTAAATAAAAAAGCTGGGTAAATCTCAGCTATTTCTGATTTTATTATTAGATTTAAAGTTTCTTCCCTACAAACTCAGTAAGTTCGGCTAAACGACAGGCGTACCCCCATTCATTGTCATACCAGGCCACTACTTTAACTAAATTATCAATAACCATAGTTAATTCAGAATCTACTACGGCTGAGAAAGAGTTTCCTTTGTAATCGGAAGAAACTAAAGGAGCATCTTCCACCCCCAGGATACCTTTTAATTCTTTTTTCTGCGAGGCCTTTTTAAAAGTATAATTTACTTCCTGAGATGTAGTCGGATTCTCTACTTCACAAATTAAATCTAAAATTGAAACCGTAGGAGTGGGGATTCTAAAAGCGATCCCGTCTAATTTCCCTTTTAACTCCGGAATAACGTTGCCAATGGCTTTAGCTGCTCCAGTACTGGTAGGAACTATGTTTAGGGCAGCTGCTCTGGCTCTTCTTAAATCTTTATGGGGAAGGTCTAAAATTCGTTGGTCATTAGTATAGCTGTGGCAAGTTGTCATAAACCCCTTGACAATTTTGAAATTATCTTGCAAAACTTTAGCTATTGGAGCTAAACAATTGGTAGTGCAAGAGGCCATATCTATAATTTGGTCTTTTTGAGGGTTAAATTTTTCTTCATTAACTCCCAGAATGTAAGAAGGGATTTTCCCCGGGTTTTTGGAAGGGGTAGAGATTATTACTTTTTTTGCTCCGGCTTTTAGATGTTTTGAAGCGCCATCAAAATCAAGAAAAGCTCCGGTGCATTCCAAAACAACATCTATTCCTAATTCTTTCCAAGGGAGATTGGCCGGGTCTTTTTCAGCTATTACCTTAATTTTTTTACCAGCCGTAGTCCCGTCTACTAACAAGGCGTTTTCAGTGGATTTTACAGTTTTTTTGTAAATTCCGTAAAGAGAATCGTATCTTAATAAATGAGCTAAAGTTTTGGGGTCAGTTAAATCGTTAATTGCCACCACTTCCAAGCCAGGATGACTATCTAAAATTTTCCGGAAAACCGGTCTCCCTATTCTACCAAAACCATT
>CAYWKA010000008.1:10559-27517 GCA_964459265.1 uncultured Candidatus Saccharibacteria bacterium | reverse complement strand
AAGTAGGACAAATTTTGGATATCTTATTAGGATATGTTTTAGAAGACCCTAAAAAAAATAAAAAAGAGTTTTTGGAAAAAGAAATTAAGAAATTAGGAAAACCGCCTGGAAGTAAGTTGTTAGAGCTGGCTCAAAAAGCTAAAAAAGAAAGAGAAAAGCTGGAGATTAAAAGAGATGAGATGACTAAAAAGAAATACTGGGTGACTTAATCAGCGGGCTGTAGTGTAATGGCAGCACGAGTCCTTCGGGAGGATTTAGTTCCAGTTCAAATCTGGACAGCCCGACATATGACCCATTTTCCATCTGCGATAAAGCTTTTGATATTTGATTTATTCGGGACTTTAATCCATCCGGCAGCCAAACTTAAGCCGGAAGATTTTTTTGCTTTTTACCAAAAACTGGGGATTCAACTCAAAACAGAAGAAGATATAAAATTATTTACTTCTCTTTTCATTCAGTTAATGGATGGATGCACCAACTGGCAAGATTTGAGCCAAAAGCTTCTTGAAAAGACCATTCAAAAAACTGACAATAACACCGTTAATAAATTGGCCGGTTTTTACCGAGAGAATTTTGTTTGCCAGCTTTATGATGATGTGAAAGAGGTTATTGATCTTCCTTGCCAAAAGGCCATTTTAACTGGTTCCGCACCCTTTTTATTCTCTAATCTTGGCTTAGAAAAACATTTTAAGATTTTTACCCCTAGAGAAACTAAATTTAAAAAGCCTGACCCTCAAGCATTTTTATATCCTTTGGATGAGTTTGGGGTAAAACCAGAAGAAGCAGTAATGGTGGGTAATGAGATGGAAAGAGATTTAATTCCGGCCAAAAATCTTGGCCTGGAGGTAATCTTAATTGACAGAGAGAATAAAATTGAAAATCCACCGGTAAGAAAAATTAATTCTTTAGCTGAATTAAAAAATTATTTGGGCCTGTAGTTCAGAGGAAGAACACCGCGTTCGCATCGCGGAGATCGTGGGTTCGAGTCCCACCGGGTCCACCATGGATACAAAAGATACGGGTAGTTTTGGCGAAAGAATTGCTGAAAGATATTTAACAAACAAAGGGTATCAAGTTTTGGATAGGAATTATTATACTAAAAGCTCTGGTGGCCCTTTGAGGGGAGAAATTGACATCGTAGCCAAAAAATCTGATATAATAAGCTTCATAGAGGTAAAGACCCTTCGACTCACTTCATTCGCTCAGGGCGAGCACTTCTCACCGGAGGAAAAAGTAAATCTTGGGAAACAAAGAAAATTAGTAAAAGCCGCCGAGAGCTGGTTAATAAAAAAGAAAGTCCCTTTAGATGTTAAATGGCAGATTGACGTTATTGCTATTGAGATAAACCCAAGCAAGAAATTCAAAATTAATCATTTTGAAAACGCTATTTCTTATGCTCAATGAATCGGAGATTCATTTCACCCTTTGATAAAAATTTAATTTATTAAAATGTTTAATTTAATTCTTTTAATTATCTTAGGTTATTTATTAGGGTCTATTCCTTGGGGGTATTTATTCTGCAAGGTTAAAGGAATTAATATCCGCCAGGTTGGTTCAGGGTCTACCGGCGGGACTAATGTCTCCCGGGCATTAGGGATGAAAGTCGGTATATTGGTAGGCCTTTTAGACGTAGTTAAAGCAGTAATCCCTGTTTATTTAGCCATGAGATTTCTCTTTTTTGACTGGCAGATAGTTTTAGTAGCTTTAACTCCAATTTTAGGACATATTTTTCCGGTTTGGCTTAATTTCAAAGGAGGCAAAGGAGTGGCCAGTACTTTTGGCGTTCTTTTTGCGCTGTTGGGTTGGCAGGCCGTTTTAGTTTTAATTTTTATTCAAACTTTAGTTTTGATTTCAGTTAAGATGATGAGCTTTTCCAGTCTGACCATGGCTAGTTTTATTCCCGTGGTTGCTTTATTTTTCTCCAACTCCTTATCTTTTTATATTTTAGGGCTCGTTTTATTTGTTCTTATTTGGTGGACTCACCGTGAAAACTTACAGAGGATTAAAGAAGGTCGAGAGTTAAAATTTAAATTTAAGAAAACTATAAATATATGAACAAGATCGGCTTAGTCGTTGACGAGGGGGCAGATTTGCCCCCAGAAATTATTGAAAAAAATCAAATAGCCACTGTTCCTGTTAAAATGGATTGGCCGGATGTTGAGGAATTGCCCGGCGAAAATACTTTTCAAAAAATGAGGGAAGCTGAAAAAAGAGAAGTTAAGAGTTTTGGCAAAACTTCTCAGCCCTCCCCTAAAGATTTTTTAGACGCATTCAAAAAACAATTAGAGAGATTTGATAAAATTATTTGTATTACCTTAACTTCAAAACTCTCGGGTACTTATAATTCAGCTTGTCAAGCAAAAAATATTCTAGGGCCGGAAGGAGAAAGGATTTTTATCATTGATTCTTTGAATGCTACTTGCGGCGAAGGACTTTTGGTTTTAAAAACGATTGATCTCATTGAAAGAGATAAAACAACAGAAGAAATTGTTAAAGAGTTGAATGATTTTGTTCCTCAGGTTCGTTTGATTGCTATGGTTGAAGACCCTAAATGGATAGAGGCCTCGGGCAGAGTGTCTCATGCTTTGGCCAATTGGGTAAGAAGAATGCAAAAAATTGGATTTAGGCCGATACTCGGATTTAAAAAAGGGTTGATAAAGGCCATCGGGATAAAGGCGGGAGCTAAAGATATTCCTACTGCCTTATTCCGTGACTTTGAAGCAAAAACCAAAAAGTTGCGTGGCCAAAGAAAAAAAATTCGGGTAGCAATTACCCACGGTGATGATTTAGAAGGAGCTCAAAGATTAAAAAAAATGATAGAGACAGAGCTAAAGGGAGCGGAGGTTGCCTTTATTAATTTAATTGATAATGTTCTGGGGGTTCTGGTTGGTCCTAATGCTTTAGTCCTGGCTTGGTCGATGAACTAACGGTTCATCTTCACCCTTCGCTGGCGCTCGGGCGTCTGAGGACTAAAAAGATTCTTTGGAAGGCGGTAAAGTTGGAAAGAAAAGCTAAAAATACAATTGGATAAATTATCCAGGAAAAATTAAAAATTCCCAAAAGCAAAGCTAAAGAGATTAAAATTATTCTTTCTGGCCGGCCGAAAAGGCCATTTTTTAGTTCTTCTGTGGCTAATTCTTTTTCTTTGGCAGCGGCCTTAGCGTAGGTGGTCAAAAAACTACCAAAAAGAGCCAGAAAGACCCAGATTTTAGCTGGTAGGAATAAATTAGTTAAAGGTAAGAATAAAAATCCTAACAAAATAATTCCTTCCACGTAACGGTCACAAATGGTGTCCAAGTAAGCTCCCCTTTTGGTTTCTCTTTGGCTGAACTTGGCGACCGCTCCATCAATCAAATCTAAGAAAGCAGATATTAGAAAAAAAATTAGAGCCAAAACAAAGTTAGCTCTAATTAGGAAATAGAAAGATATAATAACGGAAATTAAAGAAACCAAAGTATACTGATTAGGGCTTACCCCAAATTTAGAAAAAAATTGACCAATTTTTTGAGAAAATCCTCTGAATTTATCTCTTTTTTCCGATAGCATTTTGGATTTTAGCTAAATTTCTTTTAACGTGTTCTAATAGCTTTTCAAAAAAATTTACTTCTTGACCTCCCAGTTTGACATTTCTTTGTTTAATCTGTTCCAAAACATCTTTTGCCGAGAGATTTTCACCCGGCACTTCCAAGAAAACCTTGCCAATGAAATCTACGCTATGAGCATCAGAGCCAGCCGTAAGAGGAAAGCGAAACTCTTCAGCTAAGGCCTGAGCTTTTTTATTGCCCGGGCCGAAGATAGAAGCATTCAAAACTTCTATGCCGTCTATTTCAGTGGCTAATTCTTTTATATTCTGCTTGAAACCGCAAAAATAGCCAAAAGGATGAGGGATAACTGCCAGGCCGCCAGCTGTCTTTATCTTTTTGATGGTTTCTTTAGCTGAAAGACCGTTAGGAATAACCTTTGTTACATTCAACCCCAGAATATCTCCAACTTTGCTTTTTACTTCGATTCCAGGAATAATAAGAATAGGAAGATTAAAGGCCGCTTGCTGGACTGCTTTTACTCCCTTTACTTCTTCGTGGTCACAGATAGCTAAACAATCAATTTTTTTTGATAAGGCGGTTTCAACGATTTTTTTCGGTAAAGCCCTACTGTCGTAAGAGTAGCAAGTATGGACGTGTAGATCGCACTTCATCTTTTGTTATTCTAACACAATATTATGATTTTTCTAATTTTCATTTTATCCTGCCTTTACTTTTTTTTACCAGCTTACTTTACTAATATGATCCCGCCTTTAATGAGGAGAGCTAACCTCTTCAATTTTTTAGATGTGGAAGTGGATTTCGGAAAAAGATTTTTAGGAGAGCCGATTTTCGGCAAACATAAATGCTGGCGAGGGGTAATTTTCGGGGTGATATTTGGTATGCTGGTAGCCGGCTTTCAGCTCTGGCTTTATCAATTTCCGGCCATCCAAAAGATTAGTTTGGTTGATTATCAAAAAATTAATATCTGGACCTTCGGTTTTTTAATCTCAACTGGAGCAGTTTTCGGCGATTTACTTTTCGCTTTTATCAAGCGACGTTTACGGTTAGAGCCCGGAGCCAGGTTTCTCCCTTTTGACCAAACCAACTACGTGATTGGCGCTGCTTTCTTCTTGACGCCTTATTTAAAAATCAATATACTGGTCTGGATAACCCTTTTTATTCTAACCTTTCTTTTACATATAATTGCTAATCGCCTGGGCTACCACTTGAAGCTCCACCGGGCTAAATGGTAAAATATAAATAATATGTGGCAAGAAGTTTTTCAATCATTTTGGCAAAGCTTGACCGAGGTTTCTCCTCCTATTTTTTGGGCAGGCTTAGTTTTATTAATCGGCCTTTTGGTTGCCAAATGGGCCGGGGCTATCGCTGTCGCCTTTCTTAGTAAAATCAGGTTGAATCAGATTTTGAAAAGAATGGGCTTGGAAGATGCCTTAGCTAAAATTGACACCGGTCTTAATGCTCCCAAGTTTTTTGGCGAGATAGTGAAATGGTTATTTATTGTGGTTTTCTTGATGGCTTCTTCAGAAATTCTGGGCTTGACTCAGTTCAGTCAATTTTTAGAAAAAATCATTGCCTACTTCCCTAATATTTTCGTGGCAGCTTTAATCTTTCTGGTAGCTGTTTTTTTAGCTGATTTTTCCCAAAAGATTGTCGTTGGTACTTTAGAAGAGGAAAAGATAACTTATTCCCGGTTCCTTGGCAGAGCCGTCAGGTGGGCCATTTGGCTTTTCGCTATTTTAGCCATTCTTTATCAATTACGCATCACTCCCTCTTTAATTCTAGTTGTTTTTATTGGTATGGTAGCGACCATTTCTCTTGCTCTGGGGATTGCTTTTGGATTGGGCGGAAAGGAATTAGCAGCTAAAATTCTTAAAGAATTAGAAGAAAAGTTCAAATAAAAACAAAACATGGAATTTTTGACCCAAAAGGAGTTCAAAGAAATGATGCTCCTTTCTGCCAAAAAGATAGAAGAACATAAAGAAGAAATTAATAAAATCAATGTCTTCCCTGTCCCTGATCAGGATACCGGAAACAATATGACTAAAACCCTCCAGGGGATAAAAGAAGCCATTGGAGACAAGAACTTTAAAGACCTGAGCGAAATTTCCGAGGCTGCTCTGGACGGAGCTCTAACCACTGCTCAAGGTAATGCCGGCGTAATTTACACCGGCTTTTTAGCTGGCTTTTTACCTCTTCTCAACAAAAATCCAGTAGGTGTTAAAAAATTAGCTGAAGCTTTTGGAGAAGGAGCTGAGCGGGCCAGAAAATCCATTCAAAATCCTAAAGAAGGGACGATTTTAGACGTTATTGATGCTGCTGCCCAGACTCTTAAAGAAGAGTCAGAGAAAGAAAAAAACATCATCAATATTTTAAAATCAGTAACTGAAGATGCCAAAGAAGCCCTTTTGGCCACCCGAGAAAAAATGGAAATTTTCAGAAAAGCTAATGTCGTAGACGCTGGCGGCCTGGCCTTTTTGATGATTTTAGAAAGTTATTTGGAGGCCTTGGAGCCCACTTTAGCTAAAGCCGAAGCTGGAAAAGAAAAACCTTCAGAAAAAATCAGAAGATTTGTCCAGACTCTCTCTAATCGTTTTGAAGTAGTAGCTTTAATTAAAAATCCTAAATTTGACGAAGAAACCATCCGTCAGAAATTAAAAGGTTGGGGGAATTGTCTGGATATCGTTCGGGTTAAAGACAAAATGAAAATTCACATCCACACAGATTACCCGGAAGATGTTAAAAAAATCATGAGAGAAACCGGCCAAATACTCAATTTGAGAGAAGAAGATATGGCCAGAGAAGTGGTCGGGGAGGAATCGGTAAGAAGGGTTCCTATTGGCATTGTGACAGATGACGTAGCTATGTTGTTACCTAAAATTGTTGAAAAATATAAAATTGAAATTATTCCGGTTCGCTATGATTGGCCGGAAGAAAAGGATTTGCCCGGTGAAAACATTTATCAAAAAATGAGAGAGGCAGAAAAAAAAGGAATTCCAGCCACCGTCAAGACTACTCAAATTAATCCCAAGCAGTACTTGGAGGCTTATCAAAAACAACTCAAAGAATTTGATAAAGTTCTTTGTATTACTCTTTCTTCTAAACTTTCTGGCTGTTATAATTCTGCTCTTCAGGCTAAAGAAATGTCAGAAAATCCTGGCAAAATTTTCGTTTTAGACTCTTTAACTGCTGCCTCCGGCCAAGCTCTTTTAGTTTTGCGAGCCCTTGAGTTGATTCAAGAACAAAGAGAAATTAAAGAAGTTTTAGAAGAGTTAAAAAAAATAATTCCTAATATTCATACTTACCTTATTTTTGAAGACCCCAAATGGATAGAGGGAATTGGCAGGATTACCCACTCCCAAGCCAATTGGGTGAGAAGAATTAAAAAAATAAATATTCACCCTTTAATGGAAATAAAAGACGGACTGGTCTCTAAAGGCGGTATGATGTTTGCTTCCAGCTCTGGCGAAACTCTGTTTAAAAAAGTTTTCAAAGAAAGCAAAAAAGTCAGACAGGAAGGGAGAAGAATCAGGGTAGTTATTGGTCATGCCGATAAGCCCGAAGAAGCCAAGAACCTTAAAAAATTATTAAAATTAGAAATAAACGTTGAAGTCCCTTTTGTTGCTCTGGGTCCGACAGTAGTTTGCGCAGCTGCCGGCCCCGGTACTTTAATTGTCGGCTGGGTAGCAATTTAACTATAGCTATATATGTATATCAAAGGCGTAGGAATGACAAAATTTGATTATTCTGATAAACCCTGGTGGAGCTTTGTCTATGAAGCGACGATGGAGGCCCTGGAGGATGCTAAAATGAAAATTTCTGGCATTGACGCTATTGTTTTATCGGCTATCTCTAGTGCAGCTGGAGGGGAACACCAAACCCATAAAGTTTCTTTACTTTCTGATTTGTTCAAAACTAACGTTCCTATTATTGAGCTCCCTTCAGTTTGTGCCGGTGGCGGAGTAGCTGCTTGGGCAGCCAATCGTTTAGGGTTCAAGAATGTTTTAGCTGTTAGTGGGGAGAGGTTGGTGAATAATCCTTCAGAGGTGACCACTGATTGGATAATGTCAGCTGCCGAAAGAGTAATCGAGCAGACCGAAGGAATGCTTTTCCCGGTGCAAAACGTTTTGGTTTGGCAGCAATATATGCAAAAGTATGGAGCCACCATGGACGACTTAGCCTTAGTCTCTTTCAAAAATCATCAAAACGCTGCCTTAAACCCTAAGGCCTATTATTATCAAAGACCGGTCTCTTTAGAAGACATCAAAAAGTCCCCAGTGGTGGCCTCCCCCTTTCGTTTAATGGATTGCTCTTTATCAGTTAATGGCGGGGCAGCCGTTATTCTCTCGCAGGAAAAATCAGATGTTGAAATTATAGGTTCCAGCATGGCTACAGATTACTTACTTACTTTTGGCAGGGGAATGATTACCCATTTTAAAGCTACTAGAATAGCCGCCGCCAAAGTTTACCAGCAAGCTAAAATAAAACCTCAACAGATTGATGTGGCTGAGGTCCACGATGCCTTTACTTCAGTAGAGCTATTTTCTTATGAAGATTTAGAGTTTGCCCCGATTGGAAAAGGGGCAAATTTAATTAGAGAAGGAAAAGTCAATTTAACAGGCCAACTGCCGGTCAATCCTTCCGGGGGGTTGAAAGCTAAGGGTCATCCTATTTCTGTCACTGGTTTAGCTCAGATTTATGAAATTACCAATCAATTGCGAGGGAAATGCCAAGATCGACAGGTAAAACATCAGGGTAAACTTCCCCAAATTGGGCTTTGCCACAATATTGGCGGAGCTGGCGGTAGTGTAACTATTCACATTTTGAAGAAGAGTTAAGTTTTCTACCAGTTTTATCCAGAAGATAAGGCAAAATAATATAATGAAGCTCTTTTAAATTATTTTTTTTCCGGCGACGGTTAATCTTTACCCCATTGGAAAAAGTTTCTTCAGTCAAAAGAATGGCTTCCATCTCTCTGTTTTTTACTGCCGGACCATAAATATCGCTGATTTTAACAATCTTTGCTCTCCAACCAATCTTTTTAAGATAATTTTCCAGAGCTTTCTTTCTTTCTTCAAACTTCCGGACTTCTTTAAAGTGTTTTTTTCTGGTTTTAACCATTTGATCAGAGCAGAGACCGATTACCGCTTCCTTACCATAACGTTGAGCCATGGAGAGAAAATATTGGTGGCCAAGATGAAGACCGTTAAAAGTTCCTCCCAAGATAATTTTTTTGAATTTTTCTTTGCGGAATTTCTTTAACAACCTCCTAAAAACCTCCTTTGTTTTAGGAGTTACTTCAATCAGACAAACTCCTTTTTCTGGAAAACCATAAACCACGGCGGTATTTTTCTTGGCCAATAAAACTGAAGGAATGACCAAGAGATCTTCTTCTCCTTCAATAAAAACATTTTTGTTTCCTTTGATTGCTGTTTTAAGAACCGGCCAGACCTTCCCCTGGATTGTCCCTGGAGGGTTGGTACTCTTAAGAGAAAACTTTGGTAAATTTTTTATCCTTTTCCTTTTTATTCTTCCGTCAAAAATTTTTACATCGGAAGGGAGATTTTTAGAGCAATAATCGCCTACCGTAATGATTTTTCTGAATTTCTTTTTTTTCGTCAATCGTTGAAACTTCTTTAAAACCTCTTCCTTTCCATTAAAAAGAGGAGTTCCCCAAACTTTTCTTAATTCTTTCCGAAGTGGATTTAACAAAAAATAAGTTTTTTTCATAATACACGCGAGCCTTAGCGAAACGTGGAGATGAACAAAGTTCATCAACTACGCGAGCCTTAGCGAAACGTGGAGATGAACAAAGTTCATCGACTAAATTATATAACATTTTATGGCCTTCTATCAATGTCCAAAATGTAAAAAGACCTGGCAGTACCCGATTGAAAAATGTCCTGATTGTTTTCAGGGCTTGGAACAACTTTCGGCAAAAAAGGCCCGAGTAATTGGTATCTCTCAGGTAACTATTCCTGCTATTTTGCACCCCAAAGTGCCCTATTTTGTTCTGGTTTTGGAAGACGAGAACGGAAATAAATGGGCCCAGAAAAGCACAAAAGAGTATAAAATCGGAGAGGAAGTGAACTTTAAATCTATGAAAGATAAAAATGCTGTAGCTGTTTGGCGAAGTAAATATGATATTTCTGAAGCTATAGAAAAAGTAATTGAATTGGTTGGAGGATTGGAAATTAAACCCCAGACTAAAGTTTTAATTCTCCCTACTTTAATCGCTCCCAAACATCCTTATTTTGCTGTCAATACCAATCCTAAGTTTTTGGATGCTTTGCTTCAATATCTTGAAAAACAAGGAGCTGAAGCTAAAAACATTAAAGTAGCCGCTCAAAGCTTTGATGAGGTTCCTATTGAGGCCTCAGCTCAAAAATCTCAACTGCTAAACGTTTGTCTTGCTTATCAAATTACCCCCTTGGATTTAGCTAAAAGCAGCTTCATTAAAAAAGAAAAAGACGGTTTTACTTGCGAGATTTCCGAGGAGGTCTTTAATTCAGATTTAATAATTAACCTGCCCAATTTTAAGTTAGATAAAAAATTAGGAGTAAGAGGAGCAACTGAAAATTCTTTAAAACTTTTGAAGAAGGAGTCCTATCTTTCCTTGCAACATCTTTCACCCAAGCGAGGCGAAGCCGAGCGAAGGGTGGAGATGAACGAAGTTCATCGGCCAAGTCAGGAGAAAATTATGGAAAATATCCAGAAAGTTTTACCTAATTATTTAACTGTTGCTGATGCTCAGACCATTCAAAAAACTAACGGTTTTACATCTTTCTTAGGGTTGATCCTGGCCGGCTTTAACCCTCTTAATTTAGATAGAGTTTTTGCTGAAATTTGTCTGGTAAAGGATTTGCCAGAGTATCTAAAAAAGATTAAAATTGAGGATGTTCCTATTGCCGGTCGGGCTATTTCAGAGCTTCAATACGAAGTAGACAGGTTTTAAATCAATGGATATCCTTACTAAACAGCCGGTTTTAATAGATGTTATTTTCCCTCAAATTAAAATAATCGGCATTACCAAAGATGTCGTTTTAGTTCTGAGTTTCGGTTTGCTTACTGCTCTTTCAGCTCAAATAAGTTTTTGGATTGGCCCTGTTCCTATTACCGGTCAAACTTTTGCCGTCCTTATAGCTGGGATTTTATTGGGTAGCATTCGGGGGGCATTTTCTCAAATTTTTTACCTTTTAGTTGGCTTAACCGGTCTTCCTTTTTGGTTTGCAGCTGGAGGTCCTTTAGGAGCAGCTAGATTAATTGGTCCCACTGGTGGCTATTTGATTGGTTTTGTGGTAGCTGCCTTTTTGGTGGGCAAGTTGGCAGAAAGAGGTTGGGATAAAAACATTAAAACCGCAATTTCAGCTATGGTTCTGGGGAGTATTGTAATTTATATTTTTGGTTTAGCCTGGTTAGTAAATTTTGTTCCAACTCAAAGTTTATTAATGGTGGGTCTCTTCCCTTTTGTTCTGGGCGATCTATTAAAAATATCCTTAGCGGGTTTATTTTTACCCAAAGGTTGGCAATTAATTAAAAAAGTAAAAACAAATTAAAATTATGAAGGACAAAGTAGTTTTAATTACTGGGGCTTCAGGTGGCATTGGTAAAGCCATTGCCAAAAAATTTGCCGCTGCTGACAATAAGATTGCCTTAAATGATATTGCTCCAGCCAAGGACGCTCTTGAAAGTTTTAGTCAAGAAATAGGAGCCAAGTATTTTTTAGCCGATGTTTCCAAGCTGGAGGAGATAGAAAAAATGGTTGAAGATGTCCAAAAAGAATTCGGCAGGTTAGACGTTTTAGTCAATAATGCTGGAATTACCCAAGATAGGACTTTAGCTAAAATGACCAAAGAAGAGTGGCAGAAAGTGATTGATATTGATTTAACCGGAGTTTTCAATTGCTCAAAGGCCGCTCTGCCCTTACTTATTGCTAGCCAGGGCAATATTGTTAACATTTCCTCCCTGGTTGGCCTGCGAGGCAACTTTGGCCAAACTAATTATGCTGCTGCCAAAGCAGGTATTATTGGTTTCACTAAGGCCTTAATGAAAGAAGTAGGCCGGTTCGGAGTTAGAGTTAATGCTATTGCCCCCGGTTTTATTGAAACTCGCTTGACAGAAAATCTTCCTCCGGAGGTTACCGAAACAGTTAAAAAATTCACTCCTTTGGGCCGTTTTGGTAAACCAGAAGAAGTAGCTAATTTAGTTTTCTTTTTAGCTTCACAAGAGGCAAACTTCATTACCGGTGCGGTAATAAATATCGATGGAGGGTTGCCCTTATAATTATGAGATCAGCGTTGAGTAATTTATTTAAAACATTGAGTTTAAACTCTCCTGAGACTTCCTTTGAGGTAGAATTTTGGGATGGGACTAAAGAAAAGTATGGCTCAGGTGCTAAAAAAATTAAATTAGCTCTTAAAAACAAAGGAGTGATAAAGAGAATTCTTGGTGGAGGGAGCTTGGGATTTGGCGAAGAGTTTATGAGAGGAAACATTCTTGTTGAAGGCAATCTTCAAGACTTCATTAAAATGGGGTATGGCCAGAATCTTGTTGATTTTAATCTTTCCCTAGAAGACAAATTAAAGATTTTCTATAACTATCTTTCCTCTCTAGGAACCGTTCTCAACTCAAAAAGGAATATCAGTTATCATTACGATATTGGGAACGACTTTTATTCTTTATGGCTTGACCCAACTCTTACCTACTCTTGTGCCTACTTTAAAAAAGAGTCAGACACCCTTGAACAAGCTCAATTACAGAAATACGAACATATCTCTAAAAAACTTCAATTAAAGCGAGAAGAAACCTTGCTGGATGTAGGTTGTGGCTGGGGTGGAATGATGTTTTACGCTGCCGAAAACTATGGAGTAAAATGTGAAGGATGCACTCTTTCAGAAGGGCAATATAATTATGTGACTGGAGAAATTAAAAAAAGAAAATTAGCCGATTTGGTTAAAGTTTATTTAAAAGATTACCGAGAAGTAAGGGGAAAATTTGATAAGTTTGTTTCCATTGGCATGCTTGAACATGTTGGCAAAAAGTTTTACCCCACTTTTTTTAATGTTGTTGAAAAATTGTTGAAACCGGGAGGCATTGGTGTTCTTCAGACCATTGGCTCGACAATCGATAAGCCCTCTGATCCTTGGATTACCAAGTATATTTTTCCTGGTGGTTTTATTCCCGCACTCCAAGTGATTGTTAATATTATGAACCAAAAGGGGCTGGTTTTCTTTGACATTGAGGATTTGAGACGACACTATAATATGACTCTCGATAAATGGATAGAAAGATTTGAAAAAAACATTGATAAAATAAGGAAAGTTTTAATTAAATCATTGGGTAACAAGGAAAGAGTTGATGAGTTTTTGCGGATGTGGCGACTTTATTTAAATGGAAGTTCGGTCTCTTTTAAGGCGGGGAGTAATCGTTTATATCAAATCACTTTTAGCAATGATTTAAACAATCAATTACCCCTAACCAGAAGTTATATTTATTCTTAATACCGGGAAAACAAAACACCCGTCTTTATAATGCAATATAATCCAAATGTTGAACAAAGAACAAATTAAGGAAATTATTCCTTATGATGAACCATTTTTATTTGTGGATGGCGTAGAGGAAATTGAAGAAAGCGCTATCTCTGGTTTTTATCAAACATCCCAAAGTGACCCTTATTTCAAAGGCCATTTTGTTGATTTTAAGATAATGCCCGGGGTTTTGGTAGTGGAGGCCTTGGCTCAATTATCTACCATTCTTTTGCGGCAAAAATTTGGGGAAAACCACAAAAAATATCATTTTTTAGCTTACGATGTTAGAAGTGCTCAGTTTTACAAGCCAATTTTTCCTGGTGATAAAATTATTTTGAAAGATGAAATTTTGGGCATTTATCAAAACCAAATTGCCCATATTAAGGGCCAGGCCTTGGTAGTCGAAGAGGATAAATCCTCTTCTTCACCCTTCGCTGCGGCTCGGGTTGGTGAGGAATTAAAATGCGAGGTTAGATTTTCAGTGGCCATAGTAGATAAAGACGAGTTTAAAACAAAATACCTTGAAGAAAAAAAAGAGGAAAAAGCTCCTAAACCTCGAACTAAACTTCCCCCCTTAAAAATAGGAAATCTTTTTGCTGCTTTACCGATTATTCAAGGCGGTATGGCAGTTAGAGTGTCCTTGCACAATTTAGCTGGAAACGTTGCCAAAGAAGGAGCAGTGGGCATTATTGCTGTTTCTGGCATGCAAGACCTTAACGAAGTTAAATCAGAAATAAGGCAGGCTAGGAAAATTGCCGGCCCCCAAGGAGTAATCGGAATAAATATTATGGGAGTAGTGGGTCACTTTCTAGAATTAGTAGAAGCCGCTATGGAAGAAAAAATTAATTTAATTATTCAAGGGGCCGGATTTAGAGAGGACATTTTTGAATTGGGCAGAAAATATAATGTCCCCATATTTTCTATGGCTTCTTCTCTCAGGGTAGCCAAGAGGGGAGAAGATATGGGAGCAGCAGCTATTGTCATTGAAGGAGAAGATGCTGGTGGCCACCTGGGTTTTCCCAAGAGTCATCCCTTCAGAAAGACCATTGATATTGTTAAAGAAGTAGTTAAAGAAATAAAAATTCCAGTCATTGCGGCTGGGGGCATTTTTAATGGTCGAGATATCGTGGAAATGTTAAAAGCCGGAGCTAAAGGAGTTCAAATGGCCACTCGTTTTGTGGCTACCGAAGAGTGTGACGCCCATCAAAATTTCAAAGAAGCCCATTTAAAATCCAAGAAAGGAGATATTGTCATTATCCATTCGCCGGTTGGTCTGCCCGGTAGAGCGATTAAAACTCCTTTTGTTAAAAAAATTTTAGAAGGAAAAGCGCCCAAGCCAGATCCTAAAAAATGTCAAGGATGCATTGGAGTTATTTGCGACAAAAGTTATTGTATTTTAGAGGCGCTGGAAAATGCCAGGAAGGGCGACTTAGAAAATGGTTTAGTTTTTGCTGGTTCCAACGCCTGGAGGATAAATAAAATAGTTCGGGTTAAGGAATTAATCCAAGAATTAGTCAAAGAAGCCAATGAGATTTTAAGAAAAAACCCTTATTAGCAGAAAATTATTATGCTTAGTGAAAAAATTACCAAACTTTTAGGAATTAAATACCCAATTGTGCAGGGAGGAATGGCCGGAGTTTCAGAATCAAAATTAGTTTCAGCTGTTTCCAATGCCGGCGGACTAGGGGTAATTGGTTCTGGTTTTTTCCCTCCTTCCTGGCTGGAAGAAGAAATAAAAAAGACTAAAGATTTAACTGATAAACCCTTCGGAGTCAATCTCTTTATGCGCAATCCGGGAATTACTGAATTGATAAAAATTATCATTAAATATCAGGTGCCAGCGGTCTTCACTGGCGGTGGAAATCCCTTACCAGTTTTTCCTTATCTGCAGGCGGGCGGAATTAAGGTTATTCCGGTGGTTGCCTTAAGTAGATTGGCCAGAAAAATGGAAGATAGTGGAGCTGACGCCGTGGTAGCTGAAGGAATGGAATCAGGCGGCCATATTGGAGAAAACAGCACTTTGACTTTGATTCCCCAAGCTAAATCCTTATTGAAAGAAATTCCTTTGATTGCGGCTGGCGGAATTTATGACGGAAAAACGGCAGCAGCAGCTTTTTTACTTGGGGCTGACGGTATTCAAATGGGGACAAGATTCTTAGCCAGTAAAGAGTGTCAGATTAACGAAGACTACAAAAAGAAGGTTGTTGAAGCAACCGATGAGGATATTACGGTGGTGGCTCGATTCACTGGCTATCCCGTTAGGGTAATTAATAACGAGTTTGCTAAAAAAACCAGAAAGTTTGAGGAAAAAAATCCCTTTCCTGAAGAAGTAAAGGCCGAGAATTTTGCTGGCTCTAGGGCTTCAGCTGGAAATGTTGAGGAAATTCCTTTACTCTGCGGGTTATCTGCCGGAGGAATTGAAGAAATTAAAAGTTGTCAAGAAATAATCGAAGAGATTATGAAAGAATTGGGAAAACTATAATGAATCCTTTACTTTCTTGGTGTTGCAAAATTTTTTTAGCTCCTTTAGTCAAATGGTTTTTTATCAAAGAAGTCAAAGGGAAAGAAAATATTCCCAAAAGAAATTTTATTTTGGTTTCCAATCACCAAAGTTATCTTGATATTATTTTTGATGCTTATTTATGCGTACCCAGAAAGTTTCACTTTATTGGCCAGATTGAAGGATTCAAACCGCCCTTAAAATGGTTTATTGCTGCTCTTTATTTTCTTTCCGGAGTTATACCTCTGGACAGAAAAGAAGATTACTCCCGAGAAAAAGTAATGGACTTAGCAATTAAAGTACTTAAGAAAGGAGATATTTTAGTCATTTACCCTGAAGGGAGGAGGTCAGTAAACGGAGAAATTCAAGAAGGAAAATGGGGAGTAGCCAAGATTTTTTTGAGAACTGGAGTTCCTATTTTACCAGCCGGCATTAAAGGTGCTTTTGAATTGTTGCCTCCTCACGGAAAATTAAAAATAAAAAGAATTGTTAAAATTAATATCGGCCAGCCCCTCTTTTTTAAGGAAGAACTTTCTGAAGTCGGAAGCTTAGACGAAGATTCGCCGAAATACGAAGAAACCGTCCAAAAAATTACCAAAAAAATGATGACCGAAATTTCTAATTTATGCCAAACAATATAAAAAAAATACTCATTGCTAATCGGGGAGAAATTGCTTTGAGGATAATCCGCACCTGCAAAGAGATGGGGATTAAGACCGTGGCTCTTTTCCCCACGCCAGTCGAGAAAGAACAATTTCTGGAAGCAAAATTAGCTGACGAAGCTTGTTGTTTGGGAGAAGAAGGAGTTTTGGGGTATTTGGACCAAAGAAAAATAATTCAAATTGCCAAAAAAACTGGAGCTAACGCCATTCATCCGGGCTACGGCTTTTTAGCTGAGAATGGTGATTTTGCTGACTTTTGTCAAAAAAATGACATTAAATTTATCGGACCTAATGGCGATACTCTAAGACAGTTGGGGAATAAAATTGAGGCTAAAAAGATTGCTAAAAAAGTTGGTTTTCCTTTACTTCCCGGGACTGAAAAGACGACGAAAGATGAAAAAGAATTTTTAAAGATTGCTGAAAAAATAAAACCACCTTTTCTCTTGAAAGCAGCTAACGGCGGCGGCGGCTTGGGGATAGAAATTATTGAAAAAGAAGACAAAAAGCAGTTATTGGAAACCTTTCAGAAATTAAAAAGAGAAACTAAAAGCGCCTTTGGTTCAGAAGAAATCTTTATTGAAAAGTTTTTTAAAAACCCCCGTCACATTGAATTTCAAATTTTAGGTGATGGCCAAGGGAAAGTTTTGCATTTTGGCGAAAGAGAATGTTCTATTCAAAGGCGTCATCAAAAATTAGTGGAAGAAGCTCCTTCTCCTTTTCTTGATAA
>CAYWKA010000008.1:0-10459 GCA_964459265.1 uncultured Candidatus Saccharibacteria bacterium | reverse complement strand
ACAAAAAGATATTAAGTTTTCTGATTGGGCGATGGAGTTCCGTATTTACGCTGAAGACGCTTTAAACAATTTTCAATCCCGGGAAGGTTTTATTACAAATTATCTACCGCCAGGAGGGAAAGGGGTGGAAATTCACAGTTTTTGTCAAATGGGTCAAAAAATCTTTTCTTATTTCGACAGTTTAATTTCTAAAATAGTTGTTTTTGGTGAGGACAGAAAAAAATGCTTGCAGCGGGCCAAAAGAGTTTTTAACGAATATCTTATTGAAGGAGTGCCAACTCTAATCCCCTTTTATGAGATTTTATTAGAAAACCAGAATTTTCAAGAAGGTCATCTTTCCACCTCATTTATTGAAAGAGAGAATCTTATTGAGATTTTAAGAAAAAGACAATCAGAAAAAAAACCGCTGATTAGCAAAAAGAAAGAAACTGAAATAAATAAGGAGGCCCTAGCCAGGCTGGCCGCCCAGTTTTATTTAGAATTAAAAGAAAAAGAACCTCAAGAAGCAATAATTAGTAAATGGAAGTTGGCTGAAAGAATGAGCCTGGGGGAAGACTACAATCCACCCACTGCATCCTTCCGCTAAAAGTTGACCCCTTAAAAGCATGAAGACTAAAATTAAAATTGGAGACAAATCTTATCAAGTTGAAATTTCTGAATTGAAAAAAGATTTAGTTAAGGTTAGAGTGGAAGATACGGACTTTTTCTTTAGTAAAAATGAATTCGGAGAAATTATTCCGGTTGAAGCCCAAGATGAAAGGTTAAAAACTTTAGCTGAGGAGAACGGGGTTTATTTAGAAACCTTAGCTGAAAAGGAAATTAAAAGTCCGATTGCCGGCACTCTCTCTACTGTTGAAGTAAAAAAGGGAGATAATTTAAAGCCCGGCCAAAAGGTGGCCACTTTAATTGCTATGAAAATGGAGAATGAAATAATTGCCGAGACGGTCGGAGAGGTCAAAGAGATAAAAGTCAAAGAGGGACAATTCGTTAATGCCGGCGATATTTTAATCGTCTTAAAGTAGATTAAAGCAAATGCAGATTAAAAGTTTTAAAGTTCTTCCTTCCACCAATCAAAAAGCTAAGGAGTTGGCTAAGAAGGGAGCCAAACCTTGGACAGCGATTGTGGCTAAAGAGCAGTCCGCGGGTTATGGCAAAAAAAAGGTTTTTTGGTTTTCTCCTCCGGGCGGTCTTTATTTTTCTGTTATTTTACCCAAGAGTCAGATTGAAGACCTGCAAACCATAACTGTTTTGGCCGCTTTTATTGTTACCAAAACCATCAAGGATAATCTTCTTCTTGAACCCCTGATTAAATTACCCAACGATGTTCTGTTGAATGGGAAAAAGATAGCCGGAATTTTAACTGAAAATATTATTGGTCGGGATGTTAAATTATCAGTGATTGGGATTGGGTTGAATACCAACATTAATAAGTTTCCCAAAGATTTGGAAGATGGAGCAACATCCCTTAAAATAGAATTAGACAAAGAAATTGACAATCAAAAGATTTTAGAAGAGATTGTTTTAGGGCTAAAAGAACAATTAAAAACCATCAGCCAATAAATTTTATGAGTTATAAAAAAGACATCGAAAAGTTAAACGCCCGGCGGGAAGAATTAGAGAGTCCAGAATTAGTAGAAAAACAGCATCAGAAAGGAAAACTAACAGCCAGGGAAAGAATTAATTTATTGGTCGACACCGATACTTTTGTAGAATTAGATCCTTTTGTGGAAACTCGTTTTCACATTTTCGGCTTGGATGAAAAAAAATTCTCTGGTGACGGTGTCATTACCGGTTTTGCCAAAATTAACAATCGCCAGGTTTATCTATATAGCCAGGACTTTTCCAAAATGGGGGGTTCTTTGGGAGAAATGCACGGTGAAAAAATCGTTAAGATAATTGAACTGGCTCAAAAAACCGGCTGTCCAATTATTGGAATAATTGATTCTGGAGGGGCCAGAATTCAGGAAGGCATTTCCAGTTTGGATGGCTATGCGGCCATCTTCCGGGCAATGATTCGCGCCTCCGGGGTTATTCCTCAAATTACTATAATTTTGGGTCCTTCAGCTGGCGGCGCTTCCTATGCCCCGGGACTTTCCGATTTCGTTTTTATGGTGGAAGGAATTTCTCAGATGTATATTACCGGACCCGAAGTGATTAAAGCGATAACCGGAGAAAAAGTTTCTTTTGATGAATTGGGAGGAGCCGGCATCCACAGTTTAAAGTCGGGTTGCGCCCACTTCGTTTTTAAATCAGAAAAAGATTGTCTGGCCGGAGCCAAAAAACTTTTATCTTTTCTCCCTCAAAATAATTTAGAAGACCCTCCCAAGCAAAAAGCCCTTTTCTCGGAAATTTTTGAAAGAGAAAACCCAAGATTGTTAGAAATCGTTCCGGAAGATGAAAAGAAGGGCTACGATATGAGAGAAGTAATTGGAGAAATCTTTGATAAAGGTTCTTTCTTTGAAATCCAGCCAGGTTTTGCTTTAAACTCTATCGTCGGACTAACCAGATTGGGAGGAAATGTAGTGGGTATAGTGGCTAATCAAACTAAGTTTATGGCCGGTACCTTAGATATTGATTCTTCAGACAAAGTGGCCCGTTTTGTCAGGTTTTGCGATGCTTTCAACATTCCTTTGATTAATTTGGTGGATACGCCAGGTTATCTGCCGGGGACAGATCAGGAACATCGGGGTATTATTCGCCACGGAGCTAAAGTTTTGTATGCTTTTGCCGAAGCTGCCGTTCCTAAAATTAGTTTAATTTTAAGAAAAGCTTTCGGCGGGGCTTATATCGCTTTATCCTCCAGAAAATTGGGTCAAGATATAGTTTTAGCTTGGCCTGCCAGCCAGATTGCCGTAATGGGTCCAGAGCAGGCAGTAAAAATTATTTACAGAAGAGAGATAGCCGAAAGTAAAGACCCTAAAAAATTAGAAAAAGAAAAAATTCAAGAACTAAAAGAATTCTTCCTAAATCCTTATCAGGCAGCTAAATTAGGTCAGGTAGATATAATCATTCATCCCAAAGACACCAGAATGACGCTGATTAAATGCTTGGAGTCGCTCTTAAATAAAAGAGAAGGAAAAGTTGCCAGAAAACATGGCAATATTCCTTTGTAGAAATTTTCAATTTATTTCGGTTTCTAATGATAAACCTTTATTTATTTTTAATTTTTATCGTAGCTTATCTGTTGGGCTCTTTCCCCACGGCTTATTTGATTGTTAAAAAATATACCGACCAGGACATTAGAACAATTGGCACTGGGAACGTAGGGGCAATGAACGTTTCTCGGGCTACGGGCAGGGGTAGTTTGTTTTGGTTGACGGTAGCTATTGATGTAGGCAAAGGAGCTCTGGCAGTGTTGCTGCCTCAGTGGTTAGCTTTTCTGGGATATGAGTTAGTTTCAGCTATTACCTTAGCTGGTTTGGGAGCAGTTTTGGGACATTGCTATCCTGTTTTTTTAAAATTCCGGGGCGGCAAAGCCCAGGCCTCTTTAATCGGAGTTTTAGGCGTTTTGAATTGGCAGTGGTTATTAATTCCTTGGGGAGCAATAGTTATTTTTTCCATTTTGGCCTCAGGGTTTCTCTTTTTGGGCCAATTTTTAGGAACAATTTCTTTACCAATTATTGCTTATTTTTTGGCCCCTAAATATTTTTGGCTTTGTCTATTAGTGGCCATTCCTATTTTTATTAGACAATGGCCAAGGTTTATTCCTATGTTAAAAGGAGAGGAACCGAAATGGTATTGGAAAAAAGTGGACCCCTTTCTTCAAAAGAAAGGTGTCCAACCTCCAAAGAAATAAAAGGTGTCGCTCCCCCGGGACCTTATAACCCGTGGCTCGCGACTGATTCATGAACAATAGAGAAAAAATCGGGTTAGTGACAGATGATATTTGTTCTTTGCCAGAAAAACTGGTTAGTCAATGCCAGATAGAAATTGTTAAAACAAAATTATCTTTTCCGGAGTGGGAGAAAAATCCCGAGAGGAACATGTATCAGGTAATGGAAGAAACCAAGGCCTATCCTAAAACCTCAGCTCCCTCTCCCGGTGACTATTTAAAAACTTATAAAAAAGTTCTTAAAAATTTTGATGAAGCTTTGGTTATTACCCTTTCTTCCAATTTGTCGGCTACTTATAGTTCGGCTCGTCAGGCTAAAGAAAAGAAAAAGTAGAGAAAGATTTGAAAGCCGAAGTAGTTTTTATTTCTTTAGTTCCTTCCATTGTCGGGGCCAATTCCGGCCCCGGAACCTTATTAGCTGGGACAATTTCTTATGTTTAATGCAATTTTATTTATCATTTTAGGTTATCTTTTGGGTTCCGTCCCTTTTGGTTATATCTTTTCTAAAATTTCTGGAAAAGATGTTTTGAAAATTGGCTGGAGAAAAACCTCCGGCTCCAATGTTTTTAAAAATGTTGGTGCTTGGCAGGGTTTATTGACCGGCTTGGGCGATGTCGGCAAAGGATTTTTAGCTGTCTGGCTGGCTCAAAACTTTGGAGAGTCAGTTCAAGTTCAAGCTTTTTGTGGAGTAGCTGCTGTTACCGGTCACAACTGGTCAGTTTTCTTGAAATTTGCCGGTGGCCGGGGAATTGGCACTTTAATTGGTGCTTTTCTGGCGTTATCTCCAACGATTTTAGGTCTTTCAGTAATTTTCTTAATCGGCTTAGCTTTAGTTTGGAACGCAGCTATTGGCACTATTTTCTTTCTGGTAGCCGCCATAATTATCGCCGCCGTTTCGGGTCAACTGGAAACAGTCGGTCTCCTTCCTTTAGTTTCTTTATTGCCCGTTTTTATTAAAAGACTTAGCCCCGTAAAAGAACTATCTTTGAAAGACAAAGAAATAATTAAAAATCGTCTAATTTTTGATGACGATATTCCCCGCTGGGATTTAAGGATAAAGAGGATAATACAAAGATTGACAAAGACTTAAATTTTACTAAAATATAATTAGTCCGCCAGAGGTGCGGACACTTTTTCTAAAATGTTTAGCGACATTGATTTAAAAAATTTTAGCTCTGCTATTGCCCAGGTGGCCGAGGAAAAAGGCATTTCTAAAGAAAAAATTTTAGAAACCATTGAAATGGCAATAGCGGCTGCCTATAAAAAAGAATATGGAAAGAAGGGGCAGGTAATTAAAGCAAAGCTTAGTCCGGAAACGGGCGAGCTTAAGTTTTGGCAGGTAAAAACAGTGGTGGAAAAATCAATGATTTATACCGAGGAGGAATTGGAAAAGCTAAAGGAAAAAGACAAGGAAGAAGAGGAAGAAGAAAAGAAAGTCCGTTTTAATCCGGAAAAACATATTATGATAGAGGAGGCCAAGAAAATAAAACCTAAAATAAAAGTTGGAGAAGAATTAGAAATGCCCCTAGAGCCCAAAGCCGGTTATGGCAGAATTGCTGCCCAAACCGCCAAGCAAGTTATCACTCAACGAATTAGAGAATCAGAAAGAGAAAGTATTTTTGAAGAGTACAAAGGAAAAGAAGGAGAGATCATTTCCGGGATTGTCCAGAGAATTGAAGGGAAAAATGTTTTTATGGATATTGGTAAGACCTTAGGGATTTTGCCCAGAGAGGAACAAGTTCCTGGAGAGTTTTATCGCCCCGGTCAGAGATTAAAAACCTTGGTTTTAAAAGTAGAACAAACCCCTAAAGGGCCGGTAATTTTTCTTTCCCGGGCTTATCCCAAGTTAGTTTCCAAACTTTTTGAATTGGAGGTTCCCGAACTTTCCGCTGGCCAGATCCAGATTAAATCAATTGCCCGGGAAGCAGGTTCCCGAACTAAAATTGCCGTAGCTTCCACTGTGGAAGGTATTGACCCTATTGGAGCAGCTGTCGGCCAGCGTGGAACCAGAGTTACAGCAGTGATTAATGAATTGGGGGGAGAGAAAATTGACATTATTGAATATTCAGAAGAACCTGAAAGATATATTGCTAATTCTCTCTCGCCAGCTAAAGTAACTGAAGTTAAGCGTCTTCCCAAAAATAAAGCCTTGGTGATTGTCCCCGAAGACCAACTCTCTTTAGCTATTGGTAAAGACGGTCAAAATGTCAGATTGGCAGCTAAATTAACCGGTTGGAAAATAGACGTCAGAGGTTTTGAGCAAGCTGAAGAGGAAAAAAAAGAAAAAGCGGTAAAATCTAAAAAACCTAAGAGTTAATATGTTATTTTTCCCAATTATCATTTCAATTTTTAGTTTAGTCTTCGCCTATTTTCTGGTTCAGGAAATTAAAAAAGCTCCTTCCGGCTCAGGAAAAATGATAGAAATATCCTCGGCCATAAGAGAAGGAGCTTTGGTTTTTTTAAAAAGACAATACAAAACCGTCGGATTAGTAGTGATAGTTTTATTTTTTGTTCTTTTAATAGCTTTGGGAGTAAAATCTGCCCTCGGTTTTTTGATTGGCGCTATAGCTTCAGCCATAGCCGGCTTCATTGGAATGATGGTTTCTACTCAGACTAATGTTAAAGTAGCCGAAGCTGCCAAAAGAGGATTAGCCCCGGCTTTTGACCTATCTTTTAAAGGCGGTTCGGTGACTGGCTTTTTAGTAACTGGCCTGGGACTGCTTTCAATTTCCGTTTTCTATCTCTTGACCAAAGATTTAATCGCCTTAATCGCTTTAGGCTTTGGGGGTAGTTTAATTTCACTCTTAGCCAAGCTGAGCGGAGGAGTTTACACCAAAGCAGCTGATATTGGAGCAGATTTGGTTGGTAAAATTGAACAGGGCATCCCTGAAGATGACCCCCGAAACCCGGCTGTTATTGCTGACCAAGTTGGAGATAATGTTGGTGATTGTGCTGGTATGGCTGCTGACCTTTTCGAGACTTACGTAGTGATAATGATAGCAGCTATGGTTTTGGGCGGACTTCTTTTCCCAGATTTGTCAGCAGCTGTTATTTTGCCCTTAATTTTAGGTTCCATTGCTATTTTAGCTTCAATTATCGCCACCTTTTTAGTTAAGTTATCCCCGAACAAGTCAATTATTTCTGCCCTTTACCGAGGTCTAATTGGGGCTGGAACATTGTCAGCTTTAGGATTTATGCCGGTAATTATCAAAATCAGTAAAAGTTTTCAGACCTCTTTTGTTAATCTTTATTTCCCGGTTTTGATTGGGCTTTTAATTACTGCTGGTATGTTTCTTATTACTGAATACTACACTTCCAAAAAACATAAACCAGTTAAATCTATTGCTCAGGCCTCTCAGTCAGGACACGGCACCAACATTATCACTGGTTTGTCAGTGGGGATGAAAGCAACCGTTTTCCCGGTTATGCTGATTTCTGTTGGTATTTTGCTTAGTTTTTGGTTAGGAGGGATGTACGCTCTGGCCATTACCGCGGTAACTATGCTTTCTTTAGCTGGCATAATTATCGCTTTGGACTCTTACGGCCCAATTACCGATAATGCAGCTGGTATTACTGAGATGGCCGGTCTGCCAGAAGAAAGTAGAGAAATTACTGATACTTTAGACGCTGTTGGTAATACTACTAAAGCCGTAACTAAAGGTTATGCCATAGCTTCAGCGGGCTTGGCAGCTCTGGTCTTATTTTCAGTTTATACCCAGCTCCTGCTGGATTTGGGAGCTAAGATTAATTTTCTCTTGGAGGACCCTAAGGTTTTGGTAGGATTATTTTTTGGCGGGATTATTACTTATTATTTTGCTGCTCTTTCTTTAGCTGCCGTAGGTAAGGCAGCAGGGAAGGTAGTAGAAGAGGCCAGAAGGCAATTTAGAGAAATAAAAGGATTGATGGGGGGAGAAGCCCGCCCCGATTATTCCAATTGTGTGGATATTGTTACTCGGGCTGCTCTGCGTGAAATGATAGTCCCGGCTTTATTGCCAATAACCTTGCCAGTTTTAATTGGTATTATTTTAGGGCCTGAGGCCTTAGGAGGTCTCTTGATTGGTTCAATCATTGTAGGAATTTTCTTGGCTCTGCAAATGACTTCTGGAGGCGGAGCCTGGGATAACGCTAAAAAATATATTGAAGAGGGAAATTTTGGTGGTAAAGGATCTCTTGCTCATCAGGCAGCGGTTACTGGTGATACGGTCGGTGACCCCTGCAAAGATACGGCCGGCCCAGCCATCAACCCCATGGTTAAAGTGCTTAATATCGTCGCTTTATTAATTGTTAGTTTTTTGGTATAGTATTGTCATGAACTTAATTCCAACAGTCATTGAAAAAAGCCAGTTTGGAGAGAGAGCTTATGATATTTACTCCCGGCTCCTTAAAGAGAGGATTGTCTTTTTGGCCAGCCCCATTACTGATCCTGTAGCTAACTCTATTATTGCTCAAATGTTATTCTTAGCCTCCAAAGAGCCAGAAAAAGATATTCAACTTTACATTAACACTCCTGGAGGTTCAGTAACGGCCGGGTTGGCCATTTATGACACCATGCAGTATGTCAAGTGCCCTATTTCCACGGTCTGTATTGGCTTGGCAGGTTCTATGGGAGCTACCTTGTTAGCTGCCGGTGCTAAAGGAAAAAGATTTGCTTTACCCAATGCTCAGGTTTTACTCCATCAAGTAGCTGGAGGAGTAACCGGGGAAGCCGTAGAGATCGAAATTACGGCCAAACAAATTATCAAGATTAAAGAAAAGTTAAATAACATTTTAGCCAAACATACCGGCCAGCCCTTGGAAAAAGTAGAAAAAGACACTGACCGTGATTTCTATCTGTCAGCCGATGAAGCCAAAGAATACGGCCTGATCGATGAAGTAATAAAAACAAAGGTGTAAGAAAATTTTACTTCATCTTCCCCGCTGCGTTTGCTTATGCTCACTTGCGGCATTGATGAAGTGATAAAAACTAAAGAATAGGGTAAAATAAAATAACTATATAAAAAAGGTCGGAGGTTAATTTTTTAATCAGTTTACTTTAATGAAAAAAAATCAGGCAATTATTATCGGGATAGTGGTAATTTTAATCTTTGGTGGAATTATCGGCTGGACCGCGCTTCAAAAGGGTCAGCTTCCTGGCGGAGAAATCGTTACTCCAGAAGAAGAGGAACTTAAAGAGAAGTTTAATCTGTCGGCCGTCGTTTCCGAGGTTGATACCGAAAATAGTTTTTTAATAGTAAAACCAACCGGAGAAGAAAAGGAAATTAAAGTAGTTTTGTCAGATGACACCAGATTAATTAAATTAGAATTCCCTTTTGACCCCGCAAATCCTCCCGCAGAGGCTACCTTTACTCCGATACAAACAGCAATAGAAATTTCCGATTTCCAGAAAGGAGATAGTGTCTTTATCAAAGCCAAAGAAAACATTGCTGGTAAAACTACAATTAGCAACATTGATTTTATCCACATTTTACCGTAATTAGCGTCTTTTTATGTTGATTTCAAAAACTCCTGTAGCCATTATCAGGAGTTTTTATTTTCTATAGCTTTCTGTCAACCCTTCACCTTTAGTTAGAGGTAAAGGGTTGAGCTATCTATGTTCAACTTAATTTTTAATTGTGGTAAAATTTTAGTAGAGTTATGAAGCCAAAGAATTTTATCTTATTATTTATTTTGGGATTATTTATTTATCTTTTGCCGAGTGTGGCGGAGGCGGCTTGTCCAATAGGTTGCGTTCGGTATGTTCCTAATGGCAGTGAAGAGCTTTGTTCTCCGGCAAGTGGTTGCGAATGGGGAAAACCCTATGCTATAACATGTAGCGGACCAACCGGAGGAACTGAGCGACTTGGCATTATTGGAAGTATTAATCAGGTTGTTGATATGCCGGTTGACACATACCCTGTCTTTGTGGAGAGTTGTTCTATCGGTAGCTCAAAATGCAAATTAGATGCTTTCCCCTCAGGCTCTAATGGCCAGAACTGTACTGCTCGAGATCGATGTGCAAATCCTGTTTGTAGTGAGTGTGCTAAATCCGGCAAGTGGGATGCATCCGAATCAAAATGTGTTAGTTGTAATGGGAAAAAAGAAGAATTAATAAGAGGTGATACTTCTGAAGTCTACGCTGGTTGCGCCGGTGTTATTTCTAGCTGTAGCGATGAAGGTAATACTGGTGATGGTCAATGTGAATCGGCCTGCGGAGCGAATGCTGCCTGCGATGAAGTAACTGACGGAAATCCGTGTGCAGTAGGAAAATATTGTGAGGCACTGGGAAGAAACTGTCAATCAGGAGATTATTGCTCAGGTTGTGTCTGTTTATCAGATAGCTATACTCTAACTGTTACCAAAGCTGGCACTGGTTCGGGAACAGTAAGCAGCTCTCCAGCTGGCATTACCTGTGGGGCAACCTGTTCAAGTCAGTCTGCCTCATTTAGCAAAGGCACCTCAATCACCTTAACAGCCGCAGCTGCCTCAGATTCTACTTTTGCTGGTTGGTCGGGAGATTGTACGGGAACCGGCTCTACCTGTAACCTAACTATGAATGCTAATAAAAGCGTTACGGCCACTTTTAATCTTAAACTGCCAAACCTTAAGATTTCTGATATCGAAGATTTTGATACAGATAAAAAGGTTTAT
>CAYWKA010000007.1:25001-29988 GCA_964459265.1 uncultured Candidatus Saccharibacteria bacterium | reverse complement strand
GGTTTAAGCCCCGGTATTACTTATTATTTTGAGGCTTTTGCTAAAAATGGCGGTAGTTGGTAAAATTAATCAAATGAATAAAAAAATAATCCTTTCAATATTATTTATTTCTATTGTAGGAGTTTTGTTTTCTTTTTCTGTCCAGGAAGCTTGGGCGGCTACTGAAGTATTAAGACCAAATGCTGCTGGGGACGCAGGCGACATGGCTTCGGGTTCGATTGAAGGTCAGTATCCCAGTTCTGGTGCACACTGGGATAAAGTTGATGAGGCAACAGCTGATGATGCTACTACTTATGTTTATTCCGCCGTCGGTTCTTTTCGAGAAGACTTGTATAACCTTCCTAACCACAGTGTTGGTAGTGGAACAATAAACTTCGTCAAGATTTACTATAGGGGTCGTTGTAAGGCTAAGGATACATATGGGTGTACCGTCTGCGCCATACTAAAAACTAATGGTGACGAAAAAAAAGCCACCAGCTGCATTCAAATTGCTAGCTGGACAACATATTCCCAGCAGTATAATACTAACCCTACTACTGGATCAGCTTGGACCTGGGCTGAAATAGATGCTCTCCAAATCGGTGGCTATATCGGAGGATATAACGCTACTTATGCAGCTCAGCTCACCCAGCTGTATGTTGAGATTGATTATGCTTCTATTACTCCTCCCACTGTTACCACTGAACCTGCTACGGTTAATCTCTCAAACAACCAAGCCACTTTAAAAGGAAAATTGGTTAGTCGGGGCGGGGCTAGTTCTTGTAATGTTCGCTTTGAGTATCGAAAGCCTGGTGAAAGTGGTTACCCCAATACCACTTCTTGGCAGACAATTTCTGCTGACAATGCTTCTTTTAGCGCTAATGTTTCTCTAACTACTCAAACTGTTGCCGGTAACACTTATCATTATCGGGCAGTAGCTGATTGTACTGCTTATGGTGGTGGAACTGCCCAAGGAACAGATAAACAGGTGGTAATTTACCTTGCTTCCGGCGGCCAGCAGCCATTTACTACTTCTTCTCCAAGTCCCACCATTGCCTTCTCTCCAACCAGTTTTTCATTCATTGCTACCCAGGGAGGATCCAACCCTTCAAACCAGACCTTAGAAGTTTGGAACTCAGGAGGAGGGACTTTGAATTGGTCAGTTTCTGATAATGCCACCTGGCTTACTTTATCACCTACAAGTGGCGTCTCTACTGGAGAACATGATTCTGTTGCTCTTTCAGTAAATATATCTGGCATGACTGCTGACACTTACACTGCCACCATTACTATTTCTGCTTCTGGAGCCACCAATACTCCTCAGACCCTGACAGTAAATTTAACAATCCAACCTGGTTGTACCAGAGCTGATCCGCCGGTACAATTGTACCCAGATTCTTATGATGGAAATCCTGGCGTTGGATTTCGTTATTATGTTACAGTCTACAATTATGATAGCGATGAGTGTGGTAGTTCTAATTTTGCTTTAAGTTACTCCTGTCCTTCGGGATGGTCTTGTAGTTTGGATACAAACTCTTTAACGATATCAGCTGGAGGAGACGCGGGATGGACCTACCTTAATGTCACTCCTCCCTCAGGAGCGGAAAGTAGTCAAGTTTCAGTCACTGCCTTAAATCAAACTGCTAAGAATAATGGTGAAGGAACCTATTCTGGCAGCGATTCGGCATATTACAATATAATGGGGTGTACCGGCAACATAGCTCTAACCTTAATTCCTCCAACTGTTGCTCCTTCAGGTTCGGTTACTCCTTCGGCCTCTGGCCTATCTACCAGTGGCTGTGTAGGGAAAACAATTAGTTTTAAGCAAGGTTCTTGTTCAGGAAGTACAGTTAGCTCTTGCACAATTTCAACAGATGCCACTGGTTGTATTGGTTCTAGTTTTTCTGCTCCAGCCTCTTCCGGGCAATATACTTACTCCGCCTGTATTGATAAAGATAATGATGGCAATTATACTGATGTCGGTGAATCAGATTTAGGAATATTAAATGTGACTGTTGCTTTCTGTACTGAAGGAGGCGTTTGTGCAAATCCTGGTGAAATTTGTTGTGCGAACAACAAACTATATACCTGCCAACAAAGTAATCCAAACGCCGTATTTTATTCTACTCCTAGTGATGGTTATCTCTGGGCGATGAGCAGTTATGGTTATGTTTATATTCATCATCAATATGACGGTATAGTTGATGATGACCTTGTCACTATTAATGTAGGTCAGTATAAGAGCAGTAGTGGTGACTTTTGGGAGCTTTATAGGGCGGCACTATTTTTTGATACTTCCAGCTTGCCAGATGATGCCAATATTACCGCTGCTACTTTATCAATCTATGGTTCTAGTGATGAGTCTAGCACTAATTTTGATATCACTCTTGTCAGCGGAGCTGAATTGAATGATCCCTTGGTATCCTCAGATTACTACCCCGACCTTTATTTAGCAACTGAAAGTAGGGGAGCTTTTTCCACAGCGGGGTTTACAACTTCTGGTTACAATAATATTTCTCTTAATGGTACAGGTATCAGCGAAATTTCCAAAACTGGTACCACTAAATTTGGACTTAGATCAAGTAGGGATATCAACTATTATGAGCCGTCGACTTTGGAAAGGATTAGTTTTTATGCTAATGAAATTACTGATTCAAATAAAAAACCAAAACTCTCAGTTACTTATACGGGTACTCCTACTTGGCAATATGCTCAAGATTGTTCTTATGGTTGTTGTAATACTGATAATGATTCCTGTGACCCCTGTCTTCCTCCTATCAGTTGTCAGTGTTGTCTGGCTCCTTACACCCTAACTGTTTTCAAAGATGGCGCCGGTAGTGTCATCATGCCTGGTGAAGGGACCTTTACTTATGACCATGGTACTATCGTCGATTTAGTGACCGTTCCTGACAGCGGCTACCAATTCATCAACTGGACCGGAGATACTGGCGCTATTGCTGATCCTAATTCTGCCAATACCACTATTACCATGAATGGGGACTACACCATCACCGCCAATTTTGAACCCATCCAGCATACCCTAACCATTTCAAGTAGTGCCGGTGGTAGTGTCATTACACCTGGTGAAGGGATCTTTACTTACGACTATGGTACAGGTGTCAATTTAATAGCTACCCCTGACAGCGGTTACCAATTTGTCAACTGGACCGGAGACACTGGCACTATCAGCGACCCCAACTCTTCTTCCACTTTCATAATTATTTATGGCAACTATGACATATATGCTAATTTTGAGAGTGAAGCCCCGAATCAACCCCCAATCATTACTTCAGTCTCTGATGATTCTCCAAAATATCTCGGGGAAGAGGTTACCTTTACTTCAATTGCCTCTGATCCAGACGCAGGGGACACAATAAAATTATATATCTGCAAAAATTCTTCTTGTACTAACTGTGAACCGGGTGATGCTTCTAACTGCTGGCGGGAAAGTGATACAGCTTCCCCTATTAATCCATCGGCTTCTCTTACTTGCGCTGTTGCTGCTACCAATAACTATTGGGCTAAGGTTTGCGACCAAGATAATGCTTGTTCTTCAATTATTCCTCTAACTCAGGCATGGGCAAAAACCCTTGGAGAGAGTGGTTTTGGAGGTATTATTTCCGGAATTCAACAAACCTCAGATGGGGGGTATATTGCAGCTGGCATCACCGATTCTTACGGAGCTGGAGGCGCTGATTTCCTCATTATTAAACTTGACAGCAGTGGAGGACGAGAATGGGCAAAGACTTTTGGGGAGAGTGGGGATGATGAGGCCGTCGGTAAGGAGGCCATTCAGCAAACCTCAGATGGGGGGTATATTGCAGCTGGTACCACAGGTTCTTACGGAGCTGGAGGCGTTGATTGGCTCGTTATTAAACTAAACAGTAGTGGAAACCAAGAATGGGCAAAGACTTTTGGGGGAAGTAGTTCTGAAACTCTTGAGTCAATTCAACGAACTTCAGATGGAGGATATATTTTAGCTGGGAGGACATATAGTTATGGCCAGCCGAATCCTCATGGATCTATACTTACGGATGTATTTATTATAAAACTAAACAGCAGTGGAAATCGAGAATGGGCAAAAACTTTTGGATGGGGTGAATATTTTGAAGGCGCCTATTCAATTCAACAAACTTCAGATGGTGGATATATTGTGGCTGGGAGCACGAATCCTCAAGCAGGAGGAAACATGGATATGCTCATTATTAAACTTACTAGTAGTGGGAACCAAGAATGGGCAAAGACTTACGGAGGGAGTGATATTGACTATGCCTCTTCGATTCAACAAACTTCAGATGGAGGATATATTGTAGTTGGTGATACAAAATCTTACGGAGCTGGAGGCGCTGATTGGTTCATTATTAAACTTACTAGTAGTGGAAACCAAGAATGGGCAAAGACTTACGGAGGGAGTGATATTGACTATGCCTCTTCGATTCAACAAACTTCAGATGGAGGATATATTGTAGTTGGGAGGACATATAGTTACGGAGCTGGATATACAGATTTCCTTATGATTAAACTTGACAGCAGTGGAAATCGAGAATGGGCAAAGACTTTTGGAGGAAGCGGCTACGACGAGTTACGCGCATCAATTCAACAAACTTCAGATGGAGGATATATTGTAGCTGGAGGGACAGAATCTTTTGGCCCCGGACTTTTTAACTTTTTAATTGTCAAATTAAATAGTAATGGTGATATATTAGATTGTAGTCCTTTACAATCTCAGACTCCCCTTACTTCTTCACCAACCCCTTCTACTTCTTCAGTAACTCCCCTTACTTCTTCACCGGCCCCTTCTACTTCTTCAGTAACTCCCCTTACTTCTTCACCGACCCCTTCTACTGAAATTATTTGTGCGGGGGGAGAAGGGGGTTTCTATACTTTCACTTGTCAAGCATCCGACGATACTCCGCCTTATCGGGTTAGCTGGGTTCCGGAAAGCCGGGATACTTGCACCAACGCCAATACCGATGTTTCAGTAACGGTTCAATACGCTGATGCAGAT
>CAYWKA010000007.1:0-24901 GCA_964459265.1 uncultured Candidatus Saccharibacteria bacterium | reverse complement strand
TTCAGATGAAGCTGGCAATCCAGCCGGAGGACCGCCAGTGACCGTAACGGTTACTGAATTTGCTCCTCTTATTTGTGATATCAATGTTCCCAGTAGTGGAATAGTAAATCAATGGATTGGAATTAATGTTTCCGGTTCTCAGGGACCAATAACGGGAGTACGTTTTGCCAGCGATAATAATCTAAACGGAGTATCTGAAGGAAGCTGGGACCCTTCGCCCCTAAATTATTATGGCTGGAATGTCTCTTCTGGCAGCTGGAATGCGATTAATAAAACAATGAAATGGCGTTTTGCCAATTCGGGGAATTATGAAGTTTGGGCAGACATAACAGACGGAACTCATAGCATCCAATGCTCTGAAACGATTTTAATTATAGGGTGTTATCCTGGTCAAACAACGACCTGTGTTTCTCCTCAGGGTTGCAGTCACACAATAACTTGCCAATCAAATGGTACTTGGCCTTCTTGTCCGGAAGATGAATGCGCCAGATTTACTGAAAATGATCCTTACTGCTCCCTTTGTCCTGAAGATAGATGCATCGGTCTTGATTGGTATGACTATCCTTATTATGGGACTACTAATAGAGCTTCTGGAGATTGTGACGGTGAATGTAAATGCAATACTGGTATTGGAACTGGCCAACCTTGTGAACCAAGCATTAAAACAGAGTCGGAGAATTGTAGTGATTTAGATATCGAAAACTGCTCTAATGATGTGGATGATAATGGAGATGGATTGATAGATTGCCAAGATCTAAATTGTCCTTCGACTATAAGCTGTGATACATGTGACCATTCAGAGTGTAATGCTTTCGGAAATTACGATTGGACCTGCCACCCCGATCCAGCTGGAACCGATTGTGGTAATTGTCGAGAATGCGATGGGGATGGCAATTGTCTTTACCTTTGTCCTGGAACTGAATCAAGTTGTGAGTGCCTGTATGACACTTGTATAGATTGTTCTGACCATTATGATGGAGGTTGTGGCTACCAGGGAGTCTGTCATTGCGGTCCTTTAGAGAAGCCAGTTTGGAGTTGTTCTAGCGGGCAATGTTCTTGTGTTTGTAATGCTGACCCTGGTTGTTATGGGGGAGAACCCGATGGCTATCCCGATGATTATCCCGAAGTGATTATTTCTCCTCCATCTCAAGAAGGAGACCCCGGGGATGAGTTATCTTATGAAGTAACTATTATTAACCCGAGCGATGAACCAGAAACTTATACCTTAATTCCTTCTGTTCCTCCTGACTGGAGTTATTCAATAGACAAAACTACCGTGACTATTTCTCCTGGTCAATCAGAAACCGTCGATTTTCGAATTACTCCACCTGAAGGCACTCCATCTGGGGAATATGATATTTCAGTTACCGCTCAAAATGAGAATTTTGGAACTGGCTACGCTGAATATGAAATTCCTAATCAGTCTCCTACAGCTAATATTTGCTGCCAGGATTGTTCAGCCCCCGACTGCACTGCCTATACTGGAGAAAGCTTCACCTTAATAAATAACTCTCACGATCCAGATGGAGACGCAGACATTATTAAATCTGAATGGGACATTCTTGGTTGGGGGGACGATGTTGACCTTGATTGTCCTAGTACCGACCCCATCTGCGACTATACTGTTCAAACTACAATCTTAGGTGCTGGTATCTATACTATAGAACTATATGCAGAAGATGCTTACGGTAATCACTCTACTGATGAGGAAAACTTTACTCTTAAGCAAAGCGCTATTGCTAACTTTAAATGTTCCTTAGTTGATTTACCGGTTGACTCTCCTGATTGGCAAGACTGTTCTGATATTAGACCTGATGTTGACGAGACAGTCTATTTCTTAGATCAGTCTGATCCGCCAGAAGATGGTTCTATTGTCAGTTACTCTTGGATTTTCCAAAACGGTAACCCCGATACTGCTACAGGTACTAATCCTTCTACTAAGTTTGAATCTCATGGTTCAAAACAAGTTACTCTAACTTTAGAAGTTACCGCTGGTTTATCTGATACTGAGATAAAAAACATCTTTGCCCGGCTTCCTTTACCAGAATGGGAAGAAATCTCACCCTTTTGACAATTTCTGAAAATTCTGCTAGAATCAAGGTATAGACCATAACCTTGAATCTTTGGAAACTTTAAGCATTACCTACTTAAATAAATGCTATATTGCCAATCATTCAACTTGAAACATGAATCAAATTATCCTGTTAATTACGGGCACTCTTGCTCTTGCTTTAGGTTCAGTTTTAGGTTATTATGCCCGTCAATCAATTGCCAAAAGAAACTGGAAAACTATCGAAGCCAAGCTTCAAAAGAGAATTGCCAAAGCCAAAGAAGATTCTGAGCAGATTTTAGCTGAGGCAAAAGAAAAAGCTACAACTTTACTTGAAACAGTTAAACAAAAAGAGGACCAAAGAAGAGCTGAGCTTCTAAAAACCGAACAATTATTACTCAAAAGAGAGAATGCTTTAGATGGAAAGCTAGCTGATTTTGATTTAAAACAAAAAGATTTTCAAGAAAAGGTAGAGAAACTCAAAGAAGTAAAAAAAAGTTTAGAGAGTTTAAAAGAAGAAGCTCTGGAGAATTTAGAAAGAGTCGCCAGGCTGCCTCGAGAACAAGCTAAAGCTGAACTTTTGGAAGATTTAGAGAAAGAATATCAGAGAGACATCCTGGAGAAATTAAGAAAATTAGAAAAAGAAGGCCAAGAACGCTTAGAAAAGAGAGCCAAAGAAATTATTACTACCGCTATTCAAAAATTTGCTCTACCTCAAGTCCAGGAAATTACCACTACCACAGTTTCTTTACCGAACGAAGAAATTAAAGGAAGAATTATTGGGAAGGAAGGAAGAAATATCAGAACTTTAGAAAATTTAACCGGAGTAGAGTTGGTGGTAGATGAAACCCCGGAAGCAGTAGTAATTTCGGGATTTGATCCTATTCGAAGACAGGTGGCTAAAGTCGCTTTAGAAAAACTAATTCAAGACGGCAGAATTCAGCCAGCCCGAATTGAAGAAAAGGTAGAAGAAGCTCAAAGAGAAATAGCTTCTCAAATAAAAGAAGCGGGAGAGGCAGCAGTTTATGATGTTGGCTTGGTGGCTTTGGAGCCAAAATTAGTTCAGCTCTTAGGCAGATTAAGATTTAGAACTAGTTACGGTCAGAATGTTTTACTGCACTCAATTGAGGTGGCGCACTTAGCGGGAGCTTTAGCTTCAGAGATCGGAGCTAATGTTCTAATTTGTAAAAAAGCCGGCCTTTTTCATGACATTGGGAAAGCAGTTGACCAGCAAGTTGAAGGCTCTCATACTGACATCGGAATTAGAATCTTAGAAAAGTTCGGTATGGAGCCCGAGGTGATTACAGCAATGAAAGCCCATCACGAGGAGTATCCTTATGAGAGCTTGGAAGCGGTGATAGTCCAAACAGCAGACCAAATTTCGGGAGCCAGGCCCGGCGCCAGAAAAGACACTTTAGAGAACTACTTAAAAAGACTGAGCGACTTAGAAAACATTGCTGTAGGATTTTCCGGAGTTGATAAGGCCTGGGCCTTGCAGGCTGGACGAGAGATTAGAATCTTCGTTAAACCAGAAGAGATTGATGACCTGCAGGCTAGAAAATTGGCTAAAGAAGTGGCCAATAAAATTCAAGAAGAATTAAAATACCCCGGTGAAATTAAAGTCAACGTCATTAGAGAAAGCCGAGTAATAGAATACGCTAAATAAAATATCTAATTGACCTAATTTCTAAACAAAAAGCGCCAATGTTGGCGCTTTTTGAATTGAGCGGGATACGGGAGTTGAACCCGTCTTTTCACCTTGGAAGGGTGACGTTGAACCGCTCAACTAATCCCGCGTCGGGGTACTCGGATTCGAACCGAGACTAAATCCTCCCAAAGGACTCGTGCTAACCGTTACACTATACCCCGCTAAATCATATTCTAATAAAATTTCCCCTTCTGGTCAACTTCTTGTTGTGGTATAATTAGTCAATGAACTTCGTTCATCTCCACGCTTCGCTAAAGCTCACGTAATCAATGAAAATTAAAGAAATTTTCTCTCAGTTAAATATCATAGCTCAATGTAAAAAATACAGCCTTTCTCTTTGGCAGTGTCCTCAATTTCTTTTCCTTATTATGGGGATTTTTATTATTGGTTCAACTTTAACTACCTATGCCGTTGGTATCAGATATGTTGAAGACCCTCAAATTGTGGCTTTAATAGTGATTTTAGCCGCCATTGTTTTATTTATTATCTCGGTCATTATTACTCGGAGTTTTGAAAGGTTAGCTGAAGCCAACCGTATGAAGTCAGAGTTTGTCAGCGTAGTTTCTCATCAACTTCGTTCTCCCCTTTCTAATTTAAAATGGGCAATTGAATTGCTAATGTCGGGAAGATTAGGAAAAATTGAAGAGAAACAATTAGAATACTTCAAAATTCTAAAAGAAAACAGTAATCGGATGAAAGAGTTGGTCTCTGATTTATTAACCGTTTCCCGTATTGAAATGGCCAGGCTCCCTCTTAAAATTGAGAAGTGTTCGTTGGAAGAGATAATTAGACAGTTAATTAAAGAGTTTGAACCTTTCGCTAAATCCTCAAATGTAAAGATAAAATTTAAACCTCAAAAAAACTTACCCAAGATTTCGGTTGATGCTTCCCAAATTAAATTAGTAATTGAAAACCTTTTAGATAATTCTATCCGTTATGTCAAAGAGGCAGGAGAGGTCGAAATAGATTTAGTAAAACAAGATAAAAACTTGTATTTTAAAATTAAAGATAGTGGCGTAGGGATTCCCAAAGAGGACCAGAAATACATTTTCCAAAAATTTTTCCGTTCAGAAAATGTCATGAGAAACCAAACTCAAGGAACAGGTCTGGGCTTATATATTGCCCGAGCCATTATAGGAAAATTAGGAGGGAAAATAGGATTTAAGAGCCAGGTAGGTGCTGGGTCGACCTTCTGGTTTACCTTTCCCATAACATAATACAAATACCATACGAATGATATGTCAATGCCGCAAATAATTCGCGTCATTGGCATAGAATTTGTAGATTGGCATTATATATTATGAAAAAAATATTATTTATAGAAGACGAATCAGCGCTTCAAAAAACCTTTGGAGAAATCTTAAGCCAGGAGGGCTACGAGGTGATTTCTGCTCTGGACGGTGAAATCGGATTAAGGTTAGCCAAAGAGAAAAAGCCCGATTTAGTTTTACTTGATTTAATCTTACCGAAGGTTAATGGCTTCGATGTTTTAAAAAAAATAAAAGAAGATGAAGAAACCAAAAATATCCCAGTTATTGTCCTGACTAATTTGGAAGAAATGAAAGATATAAATAAAGTAATTGAGTTGGGAGCCACTACTTATTTGGTCAAAGCCAGCTACTCTTTAGTAGAAGTAGTAGAAAAAATAAAAAAAGCCTTAGGCGAATAAGTCGATAAGAACTTTGTTCTCATTTCCAACTGCGATTTTAACAAATTAAAATCTTACTATGCGAGTAGAGCCACAACAATTAAAAGCTTTTTTATTAGATGCTGGCTTGGTGACTGGAAAACAGTTTGACTCTGCCCTAAAAAAAGCTGAGAAAACCGGTCAAAAAGTCGGCGATGTTTTAGTTACCGAAGGTTTTCTTTCAGAAGAAGAGTTATTAAAATTAGAGGCCTATATTTTAGGAATTCCTTTCGTTAATTTAGAGAAAGAAAAGATAGAGCCCGAAGTTTTAAAAATCATTCCCGAACCCATTGCCAGAAATCACAATATCGTGGCTTTTAAAAAAAAGGGAAACGATTTGGAAGTAGCTATGCTTGATCCTGAGGACCTACAAACGATTGAGTTTATTAAAAAAACCGCCAATCTAAAAATTTTACCTCGCCTAACCACTTCCGAAAGCATTAAGTGCGTTTTAAAACAATATCAAAAAACTTTAGAAGCCGAATTTGGAGAAATAATTAAAAAAGAAGCCAAGGGGATTAAAACAATTCGAGAGGAAAAGAAAGGAGTGCCCGGCGTTGAAGAAAAGGAAGAACTTAAAAAGGTAGCCGGCGAGCTTCCGGTTATCCGTATTGTTGATACCTTATTAAAACACGCCATTTTACAAAGAGCTTCCGATATTCACATTGAACCTACCGAAAAAGAAGTTGTTGTTAGATACCGAATTGACGGAATTTTAAGAGACGCTATGACTTTACCTCAGCAAGCAGCTTTGGGAATAGTAGCTAGAATAAAGGTTCTTTCTAACTTGAAACTAGACGAGCATCGCTTGCCCCAAGACGGCCGTTTCAAAGTAGAAGCCGAAGATTACAAATACTCAATCAGGGTTTCAATTTTACCGGTTTTTGATGGAGAAAAAATTGTCATGCGACTTTTGTCAGAAAAAGCTAAAGCTTATAATCTGGAAGGATTGGGTCTGCGAGGAGAGGCCTTAGAAGAAGCTCAAAGCAGTTTAAGAAAACCAGTAGGAATGATTTTAGTAACCGGGCCTACGGGTTGCGGTAAAACTACCACTTTATATTCAATGATGGAGATTTTAAATATCCCGGGGGTTAATATCTCTACCGTGGAGGATCCAATTGAATATCGTATGCCCAGAGTTAATCAGACCCAAGTCAATCCCAAAATTGGTTTAACTTTTGCTTCAGGTTTGCGATCTTTAGTTCGTCAAGACCCCGACATTATTATGGTGGGAGAAATTAGAGACAATGAAACAGCCGGTTTGGCTATTAATGCTGCTTTAACCGGCCACTTGGTTTTATCTACTTTGCATACTACCAATGCGGCTGGCGCCATTCCTCGTCTAATAGACATGGAAGTTGAGCCATTTTTGATTTCTTCGACTCTTAATTTAGTTTTAGCTCAAAGATTAATCAGGCGGCTTTGTAAAGAAAAAGAAGAATATAAATTAAAAGACTCGGAAATAAAAAATTTAAAAAAATATTGCAATCTAGAAAAAATTTTAGAGATCCTTAAGAAGGAAAAATTAGCTAAACCCAATCAAAATCTTAGAGACCTAACTTTTTATCGCCCTAAACCGGCCAAAAACTGCCCCGATGGTTACAAGGGCCGAATTGGAATTTACGAGATATTGCCGATTACTGAAACCATTAAAGAATTAATTGTAAAGGAAGCTACTTCGGACCAAATTCAAGCTCAAGCTGAGAAAGAAGGGATGATAACCATGATTGAAGATGGTTTTATTAAAGCTGCTCAAGGGATCACCACCATTGAAGAAGTCCTCCGAGTAATTATAGAATAAATGGCAACTTATACTTATACAGCTAAAACCTTGGAAGGGGAAGAAAGGGAAGGAGTTTTAGAAGCTAAAGATAAATATCAATTAGCAAGAATCCTGCGGCAGCAGGGTTTAATTTTAATTCAAGCTGAACCAGAAGAAGCAGAAAAAAAGAAAAGAAAATTTACTTTCTCCCTCCCCTTTTTAGATAGAGTTTCTTTACCAGAAAAGATGATGTTTACCAGAAACCTTCAGGTGATGGTGGCTGCCGGTTTACCTTTACCTCGGGCTTTAGAAACATTAACTACTCAAACTAAAAGCAAGAAGTTTAGGAGGGCCTTGTTAGACATAAAAGAACAGATTTTAAAAGGGAAAAATTTTTCTGATTCTTTAAATAACTGGCCAAACATTTTTTCTGAACTTTTCCGTAATATGATTAAAGTAGGGGAAGAGGCGGGAACTTTAGAAGAAGTTTTAAAAATTTTAGCTCAACAAATAGAGAGAGAATACGAGTTGAAATCAAAAGTTAAAGGAGCGATGATTTATCCCGCTGTAATTATTTGCGTCATGATTGGCATTGGTATTTTAATGCTTGTCACAACCGTTCCTCAGTTGGCTGAAACCTTTGAAGAATTAAATATTGAGCTTCCCTTAACCACCCAAATAGTCATTGGTTTAGCTAAATTTTTAACTACTAAATGGTATTTAGTGATTTTAATTATTATTATTTTAATGTCTCTTCTTTCCCAAGGGTTAAAAACTAAAAGAGGGAAAAGAGTAATGGACAGTTTAATCTTAAAAATGCCCATTGTTTCCCCCATTATAAAGAAAACTAATTCTGCTTCTACTACCCGGACTTTAAGCTCTCTAATTTCTGCCGGTGTTCCTATTGTGAGAGCTTTAGAAATTACTTCGGGTACTTTAGGGAATATTTTTTATAAAAACGCCATTAATCAATCAGCTCAAAAAGTAAGAAAAGGAGAGAAATTGTCCGAGGCCTTAAAACCTTATCAAGATATCTATTCTCCAATCATAGTTCAGATGGTTGCTGTAGGAGAAGAGACCGGTGAAACCTCCACCGTCTTGGGGAAATTGGCTGATTTTTTTGAAGACGAAGTAGGCCGGACTACTCAAAACTTAGCTTCAGTAATTGAGCCAGTTTTAATGGTTATTATTGGGGGGGTAATTGGTTTTTTTGCTGTTTCAATGATTCAGCCAATGTATTCGATGCTCGGGGCCATCTAAAAAAATGAAGCCAGAAAAAGGATTTACATTTATTGATGTAATGGTAGGTACAGCTTTGGTCCTTATTGTTTTTCTTGGGATTTTTGGCATTTTTCAATTAGGACTTAAGGTAGTAAGTAAATCTAAAGAAAAAATTATCGCTACTGCCTTAGCTAATCAAAGATTAGAAGAAGCTAGAAATCTTCCCTATCAAAAGATAGGGATAGAAGGAGTAGATGAAAATGGAGTTCTGCCAGCTATTGAATATTATCCTTCAGATACTCAAAAATATACAATTTTAACTGATGTTGATTGTCGCAACAATCCTGCCGATATTGGAGATACCTGCCTCTGCGATTATAAAACGGTAACAGTTACCGTTTCTTGGGCCGGCAGGTTTCTGGGAGATGTAAGTTTAGCTACTGATATTGCTCCTAAAAATGACATCCAAGAATGCGAAAGACAAGGAGGAGTACTGGAGGCCTCGGTGTTCGATGCTCAAGGGATAGGAATAGTTAATGCTCAAGTACAAGTAGAAGATATCAATAACGGCACTATTGAATATTGTATTACCGATACTAACGGAGAATGTGCAGGAGAAAGAGGAATTTTTTTGGACACTTCTTCGGTAGACGAAAATTACAAAATTACTATTAGTAAAGCTGGTTATAGTAGCGAGCAAACTTTTAAATCTGGCGATATTTATGATTCCAAAGTCATAGCTACTCCAGAAAGGCCCAACGCTACCATTTTAGAGGGCCAAATTACTGAAAAGAGTTTTTCTATTGATATTCTTAGCGCTTTTTCAATAGAAACCAAATCTTCCCGAGGAAAAACCAGTTTTGAAGATAATTTCGACAATGCGGACAAAATCTCAGAGCAATCCAACATTGTTGTTAGTAATGGTGAGGTAACCTTAGCTAAAACTAACGGTGATTATTTCAGCTCAGGCTACCTTATTTCCACCGATATTAGCTCTCCCAATTTGCAGGGCTGGGAGCAATTTAGTTGGGTAGAATCAGTTCCTGCTGCCAGCGATATTATTTATCAACTCTTATATTTTGATACTGATATTTCAGAGTGGACTTTAATTCCTAATGAAGATTTACCCAACAATTCTACTGGTTTGGGCCTTTCTCCAGTAGAGTTGTCTACGTTGGACTGTGTTGTTTATAATACTCTGCGAGCTAAAGCTACCCTTTCTACCGCTGATCTTTCTCAAACCCCTACTCTTTTGGAATGGAAAGTATCTTATTTTACCAGAGTAGCTAATCCAGTCACAGCTACCTTCACTCTGCGAGGAGAAAAATTAGTGGGTAAAGATGAGGCGGAAGAGCCGATTTATAAGTACCCTCCTAGCCGACATATTATAGTTTATTCTGGAGAAATTTCTGATTTAGAATGGGATACTTATAATTTTTCTGATTTTAGCATTAATGATGAAGACGTAGAACTTGAAGAAGGAATACCGGGTGAAATTCAACCAGACGGCAGCTTAACAGTAGCTCTTTCGCCTAATACCACCCAACTTTCAACTCTTTTTTTATCGGCTGAAAACACTCTTTTGGTAAAAGTAAAGGATTCGGAAACTTCCAACCCTATCTTTAGCGCTAATGTTAGAATTTACAATTTTGGTTTAGCTTATGACAAAACTCAACAGACCAACGAAGGAGGAGAAACCTTTTTTATTCCCTTGGAGGAAGCCACCTATAATTTAGAGATTACAGCTGAAGGTTATCAAGTTTATACCGGTCAAATTAATGTCTTGGGAGACACCTCTACTACCGCTTATTTAATTCTTTCCCCTAGTTAAAGATGAAAAATAGCTTTACCTTAATTGAAACTTTAATAACTATTTTTGTCTTCGCTTTAGTGGCGGGAGCGCTGTTCAACTTTGTCGTTTTTGGTTATAGGGCCCATAGCTATACTTTTCAGCAGGCTACAGCTATCAATGAGGCCAGGAAAGGGGTAGAAGTTATGGTTAAAGAAATTAGAGAAGCCAGAGTAGGAGACGACGGTGCTTATGTTGTTGAAAAAGCTGACGATTATGAGTTCGTTTTTTATTCAGATATCGATAAAGACGAAGCAGTAGAAAGGGTAAGATATTTTATTAAACCAGCTGGAGGAGGAAGTGGTTCTCTGACAGACCAATGCGTAAGTTTTAGCAGCGGAGGGAGTTGTAATGTTTCTTTTTTTGATTTTTTAACAGATTCTTTAGAGTCGGCCCAAGTCAAAGTTAGCGTGGAGGGAGATTTAGATTCTAGTAACGAAAAAGTAGATATTTATGCTGATGGAGTAAAATTAGGTACTCTTTGTGCTGGTTTTTCTTGTGGCCAATGCGTGGGTGCTTTTCAAGACTTGACTGCTTTTGATGTAACAACTCAGGCTGCAGACGACAGTATCCATTTTACCGCTGATGCTTCTTTTCAAGTAGGGAATTTTTGTGATTGGCAAGAACCCAACCATTCTCTAAAAGCCAAATTTGTATTTAGTTGGCAAGAAACTGCCAGCGCTCAAGCCCAAGCAGTTTTTAAAAAAGGAGTAACAGAACCCACTGGCTGGCCGATCAGTTATCCTTCAGAGGGTGAAGAGGTTATTATTATTTCAGAAAATATTCAAAACGAAGCCAAGGAAAAGCCAGTTTTTACTTATTTTGACGGAGACTATAATCCACTTGGTGCAGCTGACAGATTAGAAAAGACCACTTTAGTCCACCTGGAATTAATAATTAATGTTAATCCTAATCGATCGCCAGATGATTTCTTTTTACAGTCCGATACTCAAATTAGAAATTTAAAAACCAACCTCTAAATGAAATTCCAAAATAATAGAGGAATAATTACTGTCTATGTTTTGGTTTTTGGAACAATATTTTTGCTTTTGCTTTCTGCCCTTTTAGGTTTTATTTTGCTCCAGTTAAGACAGGCCTCTCAAAAGGTAGCTTGGAACGAAGCCCTTCATATTGCCGAAGCAGGGATTGATTATTATCGTTGGCACCTTAATCATTTCCCCAACGACCTTCAAGACGGCCAGGCCTGGTGCTGCGATACTCCTCCTTGTGCGGTTTGCGGACCTTATGAGCATTCCTATTCTGATTCAGAAGGGAAAGTGGTAGGCAAATTCAGCTTAGAAATTAATGGAAATATTCAATGTGGTGAAGTTACAGCGGTGAGCTTAATTTCTACTGGTTGGACTGAGCAATGTCCTGATGCGGAAAGAAAAGTTAAAATTAAATATATTCGTCCTTCAGTGGCAGATTACGCTTACCTTTTAAACGACAACGTTTGGGCAGGTTCCGACCGAGAAATAAAAGGCCCTTACCATTCTAACGGCGGCATTAGAATGGATGGTGAAAATAATGCTTTAGTAACCTCAGCCAAAGAAACTTGGCTTTGTACCGAATCTTTCGGTTGTAATTATCTAAATTGTCCTAGCGGTTGCAACAGAGAAGGAAATGCTTGTCGTTGCCCCGGTGTTTTTACTACTGCTAATGGGAACGAAGAACTTTTCAGGTTTCCAGTCCCGCGGTTTGATTTTGAGGGCATTACTATGGATTTGGCTACCATTAAGGATTTAACTAAAAACCAAGGTCAAGGGATTTATCTTCCGCCTTCAGATGAAGAAGGATATTATGTTATATTAAATAAAGAAAGCATCGATGTTTACAAAATTACTGACCTGGATCCGGTTTATGCTTACAATGAAGAGTTTAATTGGCATTGGGAATATTCAGTAATCGGTGATAAAATTTTTTTGGGAAATTATCTCGTTCCCGGCGACTGCGGTTTAATTTTTATTGAAGATAACCTCTGGATAGAAGGAGAAGTGGAGGGAAAACTGACAGTAGTTTCTGCTGACTTGGAAGACTCGGCTAAAGAAACCAATGCTTGGCTGACGGGAGATATTCTTTACCAATATAAAGATGGCTCCGACGGTTTGGTTTTATTAGCTCAGCACAACAATTTAATTACTCTTCACTCTCCCAATTCTATGGAATTGCAGGGGATATACATTGCCCAAACCGGGCATTTTGGTAGAAATCATTATGACTGCGATGATTATCCAGCCGATTGCATAAAAGAATATTTAGAAATATATGGCTCAGTAGTTAGCGACGGAAGAGTGGGGACTAAATGGAGCTATACTTGGGGGGGATTAGCTTCGGGGTATAAAAAAAGAGAAAATATTTACGACTCCCAACAAAGTTATAATCCTCCTGCCTTCCTTCCTTATACTTCCGAAACCTTCGAGTTTAAAGAATGGGAGGAGCTGTAAAATAAAATGTTCACCGATTTTTTATCATTAAAACCTAAAACTTTTGGCTTGGACATCTCTGATTTATCTTTGAAGATAGTCTCGCTTAAAAAAAAGGGTCAAGCTTTTGATTTAGCTTCTTTTACTGAAGAAGAAATTAAGCCAGGGATAATAAAGGAAGGCGAAATTAAAAACGAGAAAGCTCTGGCTAAAATTATTAGCGATTCTCTCAAAAAAGTAAAAGGTGAAAAAATAAGAACCCCCTATGTGGTAGCTGCTTTACCAGAAGAGAAAGCTTTTTTGCAGGTAATCCAGATGCCCAAAATGGCAAGAGAAGAATTAAAATCAGCCGTAATTTATGAGGCTGAAAATTATATTCCCTTACCTATTGAGAGCGTTTATTTGGACTCTCAAATTGTTTCTCCGGTTTACGATCACCTCGATCACCTCGATGTTTTAATTGCAGCTTTACCTAAAAAGACGATTGACCCATATATCTCGGCTTTTAAATTAGCCGGATTAAAACCCTTAACTTTAGAGATTGAATCTTCAGCTATAGCTCGAGCTTTAATTAAAAATCAAGCCACAACCAACCCAGTGCTTTTAATAGATTTAGGGGAGAGCCGGACCAGTTTTATTGTTTTTTCTGGCAATTCTCTTCGCTTTACTTCTTCTATCCCCGTATCTTCCAAAGGCTTTACCGAAATCATCGCTAAATCCTTAGGAGTAAGCTTGCTTAAAGCTGAGAATTTAAAAATTAAACACGGCTTGGAAGAAAAAATTAAATTGAAGATAAAAAAGGAAAAGTCGGAAAGAAAAGTAGAAAGAGGAAAAATTTTTGAAGCTCTTATTCCTCCTTTGGTTGATTTAATTCAACAAATTAAAAGACATTTAGAATACTACCGAACTCACGCTTCCCATGAGCATTTGCCGCCCAATAGTAAAGAAGTAGAAAAAATTTATCTTTGTGGAGGCGGAGCTAACCTTAAGGGACTTTCCGGACTTCTTGCTCTGGAGCTAAAAACCCAAGTTGAGTTGGGTAATCCTTGGGTGAATATTTTAGCCGACCCTTTAACGGGAAAGAAAGAACTTCCTTCAGAAAAAGCCCTTAGTTATACTACCGCTTTAGGTTTAGCTCTACGAGGAATAAAACAATAGACGAAAAGGATTTTATCCTTTTCTTCACGTCCATTTTTATAAATAAAAACTCAGTAAATGATTAACCTACTTCCTCAACAACAAAAAAACGAGTTAAAACAAGAAGAAAGCCTTAAACTGGTTTTAATTTTGGGAATAGTTATTTTAGCTTTTTTAATTTCTTTGTTTTTAATTTTATTTTCAATAAAAGTCTCAATTGAAGGACAAATAGCCGTTCAGAGAGTTTTTTTTGAGCAAAAACAAACTGAAAATGTCCAGCTTCAAAATCTTACCGAAAGAATTAAGAGTCTAAATTCAGCCCTTTCTAAGCTTAATGCTTTTTATCAAGAAGAATTAGATTTAGTTGAAATTTCCAATACCATTACCGATACGTTTCCTTCCGGGATTTACCTAACTACTTTAAATTTTAATCGTTCGGTGAGTTTAGAAAAAGACAAATATCCAGGAAATATTTTCTTAGCTGGTTATTCTCCTACTCGCCAGTCCTTAATTGACTTGAAGAAATACTTAGAAAAAGAAGAACGATTTAAAGAAGTTTATTTTCCGCCAGAAAATTGGGTAGAGCCGGTTGATGTTAATTTTACCGCAAACTTTAAAGTTCAATGAATCTTCAATGTTCAATGAATCTTCAATTCATTTCAATCTTCGATGTTCAATGAACTTTGCTAAATGACCACATCTAATAAAATTAAAATCTCTATAATTACTCTTCTTATCTTAAGTATTTGTTTCGTTGTTTTTTTGATTTATCCTCTTTTTCAAGAGATTGAAAAAAATTCTAAAGCAATTCTTACCCAAAAATCAGCTTTAAAGACCTTAGAGACCGAAACTAAAAACCTTGAGAAATTTAAACCCTTTGCCGAGAGAAATAAAGAAAACTTAGAGAAGATTGAAGAGATGCTTTTAGACCCAGAGCTTCCGGTAGATTTCATTAATTTCTTAGAAAAAATAGCCGGGGAGTCACAGATTTCCTTAAAAGTTTCTTATCTAACTCAGAAAACCAACGAAGGAACCTGGCCGGCTTTTTTGGTTCAGTCAAATTGTTCCGGTTTATTTTCTAACTTCCTGAGATTTTTAGAAAAACTTGAATCAAGCGACTATTTGATTGAGATTCAGACCTTAAATGTTACAAAATTAACCGAAACAGAGGAGGGTAATGTTCGGGTCAACCTTTCTTTAAAAGTTTTCACTAAATAACCTACGAATTAAAATATGCCCAGGCCAAAACAGATAAAATTAAAGAAAATTAAAGATTTTTTGAACAAAATACCTAGAACTTTAGGAGAGCGGGCTTTTTTAACCTTTTTTGGTTTTTTATTAATTGCTCTAATTGCCGGTTGCTTAATTTTCTATAAATATAGCGTTTTAGCTGAAAAAGAAACACCAGAAATTTCTGGGGCTCATCTTCAGTTTAAAGAAACAACTTTTCAGAAAGTTTTAGAAGTTTGGCAAGAGAAAGAAAAGAGGTTTAAAGCGGCCGATACCAAAGAGTATCCTGATCCCTTCGAATTGACTAGAGTAATTTTTTGAGATAAAATAGCAAGGTTAAGCCCCTGTAGTTCAACGGATAGAATAGGACCCTTCTAAGGTCTAGATCGAGGTTCGATTCCTCGCAGGGGCACCATTTGGTGGTCGTAGCTTAATGGCAAAGCTCCTGACTGTGGCTCAGGTGATGGGAGTTCGATTCTCCTCGACCACCCAAGTAAAAAACAGCCCTCTCAAGCTGTTTTTAGATTTCTTTTATTTTTTTTCTTCTAATTTTACTTTTAGAATTATTTCTTTTTTGTCTCGCAAAACTTTCAGAGAAATTTCTTGACCAATACCAAGTTTTTGAAGAAGGTTAGCTAAAGGATTTTTATCAGAAATCTTTTCTCCGTTACATTCCAAAATTATATCAAACTCTTTTAAACCAGCTTTATCAGCCGCTGACCCTTTTACCACAGCTGATTCTCCTAAAGTTTCCCTAATAATTAAAGCTCCGTAATTAACCGGTAATTTATTTTTTTCAGCTATAGCTTTGTTTAAAAGGACGTACCTCACTCCTAAAAATGGCCTTTTTATTTTTCCGTATTTTTTCACTTCCTCTAAGTCTTTTTTGGCATAATTGATTGGGATAGCAAAGCCAATATTTTGAGCTCCCATAACAGTGGCTGTATTAATACCTATTGCTTTTCCCTCGATATTTACTAAAGGGCCGCCTGAATTCCCAGGGTTAATTGCTGCATCAGTTTGAATTAGCCCTTTTAAATAGGCAGCTTGCTCCGTTAAGCCAGAGAAAGCAGTAATGACTCTACTCATTCCCGAAACGACCCCAGTGCTGACCGTGTCGTGAAATTCTCCCAAGGCATTGCCGACGGCTACTACAGTTTGACCTAATTCAATTTTTTCTGAATCGCTCAACTCCAGACAAGGAAAATTCTTACCTTTAATTTTCAGAATAGCAACGTCATTGATGGGGTCTCGGGATATTACTTTGGCTGGGTATTTTTTTTCTGGCTCAAAAAGAACAGTATAATCTGCTTCCGGGTCACCGACTACATGAGAACTGGTTAAAATATAACCATCGGGAGAAACGATAAAGCCAGACCCTCCCCCAATTTTTGTTCTCTCCCTTTTTTTATTGAATTTCGGAACAACAAATTTTTCCCTACCGAAAGGAAATAAATAAAAACCCTCTATTTTGGGCAGGTCTTTAGAGATGACAATAGTAATTACCGCTGGACAGACTTTCTTTGCTATTTCAATAATAGGAGATTTTTCGGGCATATAATTCATTTTAGCATAGTTTAACTTGTCAACAAAGAAAAAAATTGCTAAAATATTTTTATGACACTTGCCCCTATAGTTCAACGGATAGAACAAGAGACTCCTAAGCTCTAAATCTAGGTTCAATTCCTAGTAGGGGCACCAGGGGCCCGTAGCTCAATGGTGGTAGCGCCTCAATGGCATTGAGGAGGTTAGGGGTTCAAGTCCCCTCGGGTCCACATGAAAATTGCTGTTTTAGAACCAGGTGCCTGGGGCACTGTCCTGGGAATTATTTTAAGCAGGAGAAATGATATAAGTTTTTGGTATAGCGATAGTAGATTGGCCAAGAAACTCTCCCAATTTAGAGAAAATGAAAGATTGCCGGACATTAAAATTCCCAAAAAAATCTTTATTTCTTCGGATTTTAAAAAAATAATTAAAAAAGCAGATTTAATTATTGTTGCTTCTCCTTCCTTCAACTTCCGAAAAACTTTATTAAAACTCAAAAAATTAGAAAATTTACCACCCTTATTAGGAATTGCTAAAGGAATAGAAAAAGAAACTCTGAAAGTTCCCTCTCAAATTGTCGAAGAACTTTTAGGTGATATCCCTTATGCTCACTTGTCTGGCCCAGGGTTTGCCAAACAAATCATTAAAGGAAAGCCAGCTAAAGAAGTAATAGCTTCTAGAAATAAAAAATTTTTAAAGAAACTTGAAGGACTTTTAAAAATAAAACCTCTCCGAGTTTCAACTACCACCGATTTGAGCGGGGTTCAGTTAGCCGGCGCCTTAAAAAATGCCTTAGCTATCGGTATTAGTTTGGTAGAGGCAGATATTCATAATTCAGAAGTCGAAAAAATTAAAAAAGGATTAATTCAGTTTGGCTTAAAAGAAATGATAAAAATTGGTAAAGTAACGGGGGCTAAAAGAAAAACCTTTTTGGGGCCAGCCGGCTTAGGAGATTTAATTTTAACCTCAACTAACCCTCTTTCTCGAAATTTTCAATTTGGCCAAGCTCTTTTCTCTGATGCTAAAAAATTGAGAAAGGAAATTATTGAGAGAAAAATAACGGTTGAAGGTTTTGACAGTATTTCCGCTTTTTATAATTTAGGAAAAATTCATAAATTGGATTTACCAATGATTAATGAAATTTATAAAGTAATCTATAAAAATAGCCCTCCGAAGAAGGCAGTTGAAAATTTAATAAAATTAGTCTAAATTGAGAAGGAGGAGGGTTGGCAGAATGGCAATGCGCTGGTTTCGAAAACCAGTGGGAATATTCCCTTGCAGGTTCGAGCCCTGCACCCTCCGCTATGATGCGTTTTTTCAAAAAACCAAAAAAAGAACCAGGAAATTTAAAAGAAGTTTTGGCTCAATTTAATGATTTGGAAAAGAATCTTGAAAAGCTTTCTGAAGAATTAAAAACTTTAAAGCAGGAAAGCCAGTTCTCGGTTCAAAAAGTGGGCATAGTCAGATTTAATCCTTTTTCTGAAATCGGCGGCGATCAGAGTTTTTCCGTTGCTCTTTTGGACGGGAAGGATGACGGGGTGGTGGTTACCAGTTTATATAGTCGGGAAGGAAATAGAGTTTATGGAAAACCAATTAAAAAGGGAACTTCTGAATACTCTTTATCTGGAGAAGAAAAAAAAGCTATTGAAAAAGCAATCAAGAACCATAATGGAAAGACAAAATCTAACAACTCGGCCACCGGTAGTGGTGGTGCTCGGCCATGTTGATTCAGGTAAAACTTCAATTCTGGATTATATCCGAAAGACCCGGGTAACAGCCAAAGAATCTGGTGGTATTACTCAGCACACCGGTGCTTATCAAATTGAACAAGGTAATAAAAAAATTACCTTTATTGATACTCCGGGCCATGAGGCCTTTTCAGCGATGAGGTCGCGAGGCGCCAAGGTGGCCGACATCGCGGTTTTAGTAGTTGATGCCACTCAAGGCGTTCAAGCTCAAACCAAAGAGGCAATTTCTCATATTAAAATGGTGGGCCTCCCCACAATCGTAGCTCTAAACAAAATTGACCGTCCGGAAGCTGACCCCAGAAAAGCTGAACGGGAATTAGTCAAAGAGGAAATTTTGGTAGAGGAGCAGGGCGGAAAAGTTCCTTCAATAGAAATCTCAGCCACTACTGGTAAAGGAATTGAAGGTCTTTTAGAGTTGATATGCTTGGTGGCGGAAATGGAAGATTTAAAGGCTGATCTCCAGAAGCCAGCTCAGGGAGTAGTAATTGAATCTTATTTGGACAGTCAGAAAGGACCGACTGCCAATCTGCTTTTAAATGAAGGAATTCTGAAACCAGGAGATATTATTGCTACACCTTCTGTTTTAGGGAAAACTAAAAGTTTGGAGGATTCTCAAGGAAAGCCGATTAAAGAGGCCTACCCGGCTCAGCCAGTTCGGGTAATTGGTTTTGAAAAAGCTCCTACGGTGGGTGAAAAGTTTAAAGTTTTTTCCAGTATGGAAGAAGCTAAAAGCTTTCTTAAAATGTCTAAAGAAAAAGCTGTGAGTCCGCCAGCTGGCAGATTAGAAGTAAAAGAGGACCAGAAAGTCTTAAATATTATTCTGAAAACCGATGTTTTAGGGACGGCCGAAGCCATTGCAGGGGTCTTAAAAGAACTTCCCCAAGAAAAAGTTATTTTAAGAGTTTTAAAATCAGAAGCTGGCCAAATTTCTGATTCTGATATAAAAACGGCCAAAGGCGGCCGGGCGATTATTATAGGATTTAGAGTCAAGCTAAGCCCAGTAGCTCAGAAGTTAGCCGAGAGGGAAAAAGTAAAAGTAATGAACTTTGAAGTAATTTATGATTTGGTAGAAGGAGTGCGCAAGTTTATGGAAAAAATTCTGGAACCAGAACAAGTTCGGATTGATTTGGGAAAAGTTAAGGCCTTGGTCGTTTTCTTAACCGAGAAAAACCGCCAGATTATCGGAGGAAGAGTAACTGAGGGAGTGGTGAAAAAAGGAGCCTTAATTGAAGTTTTTAAAGAAGAAGAACTGATTGGCAAAGGAAGAATGATTAATCTTCAAAAAAATAAAAAAGATGTAGACGAAATTACCAAAGGCGAAGAATGCGGCGTTCTTTATGAAGGCAATACTAAGATTGAAGAAGGAGATATTTTAGTAATTTTTGTCGAAGAAAGAAAAAAAGGCGAATTATAAACTCCTAATTCCTAATTTCTAATGACCAAACGTATTCCTCGGGTCAATCAATTAATAAAAAAAGAACTAAGCCAGATTCTTTTGAGGGAAGTGGAGTTTTCTAAAGGTCTTCTAGCGACAGTAACCAGAGTGGAAACTTCAGCCGATCTAAACCAAACTAAAGTTTTTATTAGTACTTTACCCGAAAATCAAAATGAGAAAGTTTTAAGGCTACTTAACAGACGGATTTATGATATCCAGCAAGAATTAAATAGACGGTTAAAGATGAAATTTATTCCTAGAATAGAATTTAGGGAAGAAAAGAAAACCCGAGAGGCCGGCGAAGTGGAGGAGCTTTTAGAAGAAATTAAAAACCGAACGAAGTGAAACAAAGTGAAGGTGGAAATGAATGCAAAATTCATTGACTATCAACAAAAAGATTGAAAAAATAAGAAAAAATGCTAAAATAATTCGATAAGGTCGCGTACCCAAGTAGTAAGGGAACGGTCTGCAAAACCGTTATACGTGGGTGCAAATCCCACCGCGACCTCAGATATTTAATGATATTTGCCCGGGTGGTGGAATGGTAGACACGCAAGACTTAAAATCTTGTAAGCGTAAGCTTGTGAGGGTTCGACTCCCTCCCCGGGCACAAATAAAAAATACCGCCGAAAGCGGGTTTTTTTATTGCTAAACCAAGTTAAATAAGAGTTAACTTTCTAAAATTTCAATATAGGTTGTTTTAGCCCCAAAATTCTTTGCTTCCCAATGGGAAGGAAACCAAATATCAATATGGTAATTGCCCTTTTTCCAGCTCATCCTATCCTCTACCACAAAAATCTTATCACCGTATAATTCGGGAATCTTTACCTTAGTGCCAAAAGGTAAATAATTGTTGGCGATAATCCCATCTCTTACCCAGGTACCGGCAGCAGTAAGATAAGGTTCCTCATCAGTCTCCCAGGGAGAGCTGGAATAGGCAGTAACAATTACCTGTATTTTTCTTAAAGTTGGAGGGGGAGGATTTAAAGGATTAGAGACAGCTACTAAGCTGTTTCCTTCAATTAAAGCAAGCTCTTCTGGGTCTTCCAAAGCCAAAACCTTCAGCAGCCCAGCTCGGGCCTCCTGGTTTTTTGATTCAGAAACAGGTGCTAATCCTATCAGGATTCCCGTAATCACCACTCCAATTAAGAGATTTCGTCCTGCCAAAGCAGGGAAGCTTAAGTGATAATCCATCTTAAAACCCCATTTTAAGGGGTTTTACCATATTAACGTATTTAAGAGTTAATGTCAAGCATCGCCTGAGCGGGAGACGGGACTTGAACCCGCGATCTTCTCGTTGGCAACGAGACGTTCTACCACTGAACTACTCCCGCCTGGTGCCGCGGGCCGGGATCGAACCGGCGACCCCATCTTTTTCAGAGATGTGCTCTACCACTGAGCTACCACGGCCTATAATTTATTATAAACTATAAACTTTAAACCTTAAACCTGGTGGGCGGCATAGGATTCGAACCTATAACCTCCTGAATGTAAGTCAGACGCTCTAACCGTTGAGCTAGCCGCCCGTACCCTTTTCCATCAAATATCCAAGCGAGGCGAAGCCGAGTGAGGATTGAGATGAAGCGACAGCTTCATCGAATAAGCATTGTCGCCGTTACTATAAAAGCTTTCAAGCGTTTCTGAAATTTTGAATCCTAATTCTTGGTAAAAAGAAACAGCCCCTTTATTTTTAGTTCGAACATAAAGAAAAACCTCTTTTATACCTTCTTTTTGAAAATGTTCTATTAAAAATTTAGTTAAAATTGTTCCAATTCCTTTCTCTCGCCACCCAGGATCTACAGCCAAAGAAATAATTTCCGCCTGGCCGTTTTTCGGCCGACCGATAGTATACCCGATGATTTTTTTGTTTTCTTCGGCTACCACAAATCCTTGAGGATAATTTTGAGAGAGTTTCTTTAAGAAGTTTTCTGAATAAGAAGCTCGGTCAGGAAAAGAAACTTTATCTATTTTTCTTACTCTTTCTAAATCCGAAAACGAGAATTTTCTCAATTTTACCATAGCGCTGTGCGCGGGAGAGGACTTGAACCTCCACGCCCTTACGGGCACTGGCACCTCAAGCCAGCCTGGCTACCAATTACAGCACCCGCGCCTATTCTGTTGTTTCTATTGTCTTTAACCGGGCCTTCTTTCCTTTGGCACCCCTTAAATAATAAAGTTTAGCTCTTCTGACTTTCCCCTTTTTCATTACTTCTATTTTTTCTATAGTGGGGGAATGAACAGGGATAATTTTCTCTACTCCAATTCCTGAAACTGCCTTTCTTACAGTAATGGTTGAAGTGATTCCTTTTCCGTGTTTTTTAGCTAAAACTATGCCTTCGAAAACCTGAATTCTTTCTTTACCTTTTTCAGTAATTTTTTGATAAACCCGAACCGTATCTCCCGGCCTGATGTCGGGCAAGTCAGTTTTTAATTGAGATTTGTTGAAATTTTCTATTTGGGTAGGCATAGCTTTAATTCTTCTGGCAAATCTGATTTAAATTCTTTTACTTCGCCGTTGGGCATTTTTATTTTAAGATAGCTGGCGTGGAGAAATTGTCTTTTCAGGCCCTTTGGACAAAGTTGATTCTTAAAACTATAAAGTTTATCACCAACGATGGGATGGCCTAAATAGGCAAAATGGGTTCTAATTTGATGTTTTCTGCCAGTAAGAGGTTCAACTTCAATCAAATCATAATTCTCGAAACTTTGCAACACTTTATATTTTGTTATAGCTTCTCTTTTTCCTTCAGTCCCTGGATCTTTAGGCAAAAAAACTTTTTGTTTCCTTTTGTCCTTAGGGGAGCGACCCAGCAGGGTTTTAATTTCTCCTTCTTTATTTTTCAGATTACCGACTATCAGGGCTAAATATTTCTTTTCAACTTTTCTTTCCTGAAATTGTTTTTGGAAAAATTCTAAGCTTTTGTCATTTTTGGCCACCAAAAGGACTCCAGAAGTATCTTTATCTAAACGATGCACTCTTTTAGGTATATCGTCAGCGTTCACACCGGCCAGCTTATTAATTGCTAAAACATTCTCGTCCTCGTAAAGAATATTAAATTTCATGTGGGCGGTAGAGGACTTGAACCTCTGACCTCCTCAATGTCAGTGAGACGCTCTAACCAACTGAGCTAACCGCCCCAGGTGTGGGCATGGATGGATTCGAACCATCGACTTCCACTTTATAAGAGTGGCGTTCTAACCCCTGAACTACATGCCCTTTACACTTGTCTAACTTTCACTTTTACTGAATTTCGCCTTTTTGGCAAGGGTTCTTCTTGGTTTGTCTTTTTCTTCCTGCCTTTAACTAATTCTTCAAACTCTTCTTTTTCAATGGTTTCTTTGTCAATCAATCTTTTGGCGATTTTCTCCAGTAAAGCTCTCTTTTTCGCTAAAATCTTCTTTGCTTTTGCTTCAGCTTCTTTTATAAACCTGGCTACTTCTTTGTCAATTTGAGTAGCTACTTTTTCAGAATAATTTCTCTGTTCGGAAATCTCTTTTCCTAAAAAGACCATTTCCTCTTTTTCGCCAAAAGAGACTGGTCCTAAGGCCGACATACCGTATTCTTTGACTAATTTTCGGGCTAACTCCGATGCTCTTTTAAGGTCATTGGCAGCTCCGGTGGTGATTTCTCCGAACTTTATTTTTTCAGCGCAATAGCCACCCAATAAAGTAGCCATATCAGCTAAAAATTCTGATTTAGCCTTAATCCTTCTTTCTTCTTTTGGCAGCTTCAAAGTGTAGCCGGCGGCTACTCCTCTGGCTACGATTGAAATTTTCCGAATAGTTTCCACCTGAGGCAAAGAGACAGAGACCAAAGCGTGGCCGGCTTCATGAAAAGCAGCAATTTCCTTTTCTTTTTCTGATAAAACATGACTTTTTCTTTCCGGTCCCAACAAAACTTTTTCAATTGATTCTAATAATTCTTCCTGGAAAATCTGCCGTTTATCCCTTCTGGCAGCCAAAATAGCAGCTTCATTAACTACGTTAGCCAAATCAGCTCCGGAAAATCCCGGAGTTCTTTCAGCTACTTCTCTTAAATTAACATTAAGAGCTAAAGGTTTTCCCCGACAATGAATTTTTAAAATCTCTTCTCTGTCATTAATATCGGGTAAATCTAAAACTACTCTCCGGTCAAATCTCCCCGGTCGCAAAAGTGCTGGATCTAAAACATCGGGGCGATTGGTTGCCGATATTACTATTCGAGTATCTTCTCTCTCAAAGCCGTCCATCTCTACTAAAATTTGATTTAAGGTCTGCTCTCTTTCATCATGCCCTCCACCAATGCCGGCTCCCCTTAACCGACCCACAGCATCTAACTCATCAATAAAAATCACTGCTCTCCCTGCTTTTTTAGCAGTAGAAAAGAGATCCCTCACTCTGCTTGCTCCGACTCCGACAAACATTTCGACGAATTCCGAACCGGAAATAGAAAAGAAGGGCACTCCGGCTTCAGAAGCCACAGCTCTAGCCAGTAAAGTTTTTCCGGTACCCGGTGGTCCTATTAGCAATACTCCTCTGGGGATCCTGGCTCCCATTTGAAGATATTTTTTAGGGTTTTTCAGAAAATCAACTACTTCCTGCAGTTCTTCTTTGGCCTCTTTTAAGCCAGCCACATCCTTAAAAGTAATTTTTTCTTTAGGGTGACCTTCAGCGCCGAATAATCTGGCTCTGGCCCTGGTAAAATCAAAAGCCTGAGTAGCTCCGGTTCTGGCCTGACGAAAAATCATCCAAAAGAAAAATCCAAAAAGTAAAAGAGGTAACAAAAACAATAAAACCGGCCCCAGCCAAGTCCAGGTTCCCCCGGCCTTTTTTGTTTCAATTTCCACCCCCTTTAATTTTTCTTTATCTACGCCGTAATTAATCAAAGATTGGGACAGGGCAATTTCAGTTTCTTTCCGTGACTGAGCTTTGGTTTCGTCTTGATAAAGTACTTCCAATTCGGAGTCAGTAACGGTAATTTTTTTAATTTTCCCTTGGTTAATTTCCTCAACCAATTGAGTAATTGCTAACTCTTTTTCTTTTTCAAAGGGCTGGGCAAATAGAGTAAAAACGCCTGAAATTATCAGGAAAATCAGCAAAATAAAAACAATATTTTTAATTAAGTTT
>CAYWKA010000006.1:0-34492 GCA_964459265.1 uncultured Candidatus Saccharibacteria bacterium | reverse complement strand
AAAAATTGACAGAAGAAGAAAAGTAGCCGCCACCTGCCTCTTACGAGCTTTTGGCCTGTCTGCGCAGGCAGGCGTTGATAAAGATTCAGATATTAAGGAACACTTCCAAGACGTTAACAAAGGCGAGCTCAATTATATTGAAGAGACCCTGAAGCGCGATACTACTCATAATCAAGCAGAGGCCTTGGTGGAAATTTATCAAAGATTAAGACCGGGCGATCTGGCCACTCCGGATACAGCCAGAGAGCTGATTGAAAATATGTTCTTTAATTTTGAGAGGTACGACCTTTCCAAAGTTGGCAGATGGAGAATGTGGCAAAGGCTGCCTGGTCAAAAATCAAAGCCGGAAGTAAGCGTGCCTGATAGGGTTTTGAAGCCCGAGGATGTAATAGATGTCATGCGGGAAATTATCAGATTAAATAACGATCCTGAAGGGAGGGCCGACCAAATTGACCATCTAGGCAACCGAAGAGTGAGGACAATGACCGAACTCCTCCAAAACCGACTGCGAGTAGGGTTTATGAGAATGGAAAGGATTATTAAAGACAGAATGTCTACTCTTGACATTCACGCTCTAACTCCAATTCAGCTAATCAACCCCCGTCCGGTAATGGCAGTGGTAAAGGAATTCTTCACTTCCTCGCAAATGTCTCAATTTATGGACAATGAAAATCCTTTGGCTGAATTAGAGCACAAAAGAAGATTGTCAGCTACTGGCCCTGGAGGATTAACACGCGAGCGGGCCGGATTTGAAGTTAGAGACGTTCAACCTTCTCACTATGGCCGAATTTGTCCCATTCAAACCCCCGAAGGGCCCAATATTGGATTGGTTGGCCACTTAGCTTCATTTGCCAGATTAAACTCTTACGGCTTTTTAGAAACCCCTTATTTTAAGGTAGAAAAAGGCAGAGTAACATCTGATATACATTACCTTAATGCTTATGAAGAAGAAAAGTATAATATTGCTGCGGGGGCAGTACCGATTAATGAAAAAGGATACATTATTCCTTCAAAAGTTGAGGCCAGAATTAAAGGGGAACCGGGTTTAGCAGATAAAAATAAAATTGATTTCATTGATGTTTCTACCGAACAATCAATTTCGATAGCTACCTCCCTAATTCCTTTTTTACAGAATGATGATGCCAACCGGGCCTTGATGGGTTCTAATATGCAAAGACAATCTGTGCCTTTAGTCAGCCCAGAGCCGCCTTTAGTGATGACCGGCGTAGAAGAAAGAGTGGCCAGGGATTCAGGACAGGAGGTTATTGCTGAAGAAGACGGTAAAGTAGTTGAGGTTGATGCCGACCATGTTACTCTCAAACCTAAAAAACAGAAATCCAAAGTATATTATTTGAAAACTTTTGCCAGAACCAACCAATACACTTGTTTTCACCAAAAACCAATAGTCAAGAAAGGGCAGAGAGTGAAAAAAGGTGACGTTTTGGCTGATGGCGGGTCCATTTCTCAGGGACATCTGTCTTTAGGTAGAAACGTTTTGGTGGCTTTCCTGCCTTGGCGGGGCCAGAATTTTGAAGATGCCATTGTGGTTTCCGAAAGATTAGTTAAAGATGATGTTTATACCTCTGTTTATGCTGAGAACTTTATCTGTGATGTCAGAGAAACAAAATTAGGGCCAGAAGTAACTACCTGTGATATTCCCAATGTTGGTGAAGAAAAATTAAAAGATTTAGATGAAGAAGGAATTGTCAGAATTGGAGCTGAAGTGGGTCCTAACGATATTTTAGTTGGAAAGATTTCTCCCAAAGGAGAAGCCGACTTAACTGCTGAAGAAAGATTACTAAGAGCAATTTTCGGTGAAAAAGCCCGGGAAGTTAAAGACACCTCTTTGTTAATGGAACACGGAAAACATGGGAGAGTGGTGGGAGTGAAGACTTTTTCTAGAGAATTGGGGCATAAACTGGAGCCGGGAATCATAAAAAGAATAGAAGTGGAGGTAGCCGAAGTTAGAAAAATTCGCTCCGGCGACAAGTTGGCCGGCCGCCACGGAAACAAAGGAGTAATTTCTAAGGTTTTACCAGCTGAAGAAATGCCTTTTTTAGGAGATGGAACGCCGGTAGATATTGTTTTGAATCCTTTAAGCGTGGTTTCGAGGATGAATCTTGGTCAAATTTTAGAAACTCATTTAGGCTGGGCGGCTAAAAATTTAGGCTATCATGCCGTCTCCCCAGCTTTAGCCGGAGCTACCGAAGAGGACATAAAAGAGGAACTTAAAGCGACTGGGCTTTCTGCAGACGGAAAAACGATTTTGTATGACGGCCGGACCGGGCTTCCTTTTCCAGAAAAAATTACCGTCGGCTATATCTATATGATGAAATTAATTCATATGGTGGAAGATAAAATCCATATGCGTTCGATTGGACCCTATTCTTTGATTACCCAACAGCCCTTGGGAGGGAAAGCTCAATTCGGCGGACAAAGATTTGGGGAAATGGAGGTTTGGGCCTTGGAAGGATATGGAGCTGCCCATACGCTTCAGGAAATGCTGACTATAAAATCTGATGATGTGCCGGGCCGGGCGGCTACCTATGAAGCCATCTTAAAGGGGGAGGAAATTAAAAATCCAAATATTCCCGCCTCTTTCAATTTATTGATAGCCGAACTAAAGTCGTTAGGACTGTCTGTCGAAGTAAAAGAAAAACCCAAAGAGGAAACTAAATAAAATTATGCGCGTAGCAGATTTAGAAGCCATTAGAATAAAATTAGCTTCACCGGATGAGATTTTAAATTGGTCTCATGGTGAAGTAACTAAGCCGGAAACTATTAATTATAGAACCCAAAGGGCGGAAAAAGATGGGTTGTTTTGTGAACGAATTTTCGGTCCAGAAAAAGATTACGAATGTTACTGCGGCAAGTATAAGAGAATTCGTTATAAAGGAATAATTTGTGACAGGTGCGGAGTGGAGGTAACTAAGGCGGCGGTCAGGCGAGAGAGGATGGGACATATTAAATTAGCCAGTCCGGTTTCTCATATTTGGTTCTTAAGGGGAGTTCCTTCCAGAATGGGTCAGGTTCTTGACATTCCCATGCAGCAATTAGAAAAAGTAATTTATTTTGCCTCCTATGTAATTACTGACGTAAATGAAGCAGCTAAGAAAAAAGTATTAGAGGAAATTGAAAGAGAATATAAGAGAAAGTCCAAAACTAATCCGCCGTCCGCCAGCCGGCGGAGCGGATCAAAATCTAAAAAGAAACTGAAGAAAAAAGAATTAGCAGAATTAAAGATAGCCAGAGATAGGGCCAGGGAAGAGGTTCTTTCTATTCAACCTTTAAATATTGTTTCTGAAGTGGATTACCACGACCTATCTTTGAAATACGGTGAAGTATTTGAAGCGGGAACGGGAGCCGAAACCTTAAAGAAAATTTTTGAAAACATTGATTTTAAAAAAGCAATTGCCAATTTAAATGCCGAATTAGAAAAAGAAAAATTAGCTCCAGTTTCCCGCCGCAGGATTTTAAGAAGAATAAAACTCTTTCAAGGAATGCTAAGGGCCGGAAACAGGCCAGAATGGATGTTTCTGACTTGCCTGCCGGTATTGCCGCCGGATTTGCGACCGATGGTCCAGCTGGACGGGGGAAGATACGCCTCTTCTGATTTAAATGATTTGTATCGCCGGGTAATTAATAGAAATAATAGATTAAAATACCTTTTAGAAATTAATGCCCCCGAAGTGATTGTTAGAAACGAAAAAAGAATGCTCCAGGAAGCAGTAGATGCGTTGATTGATAATGGTATGAGAAAAGGGACCATGACTCAAGCCACCACCGGAGGAAGACGACTCTTGAAATCTTTAGCCGACATTCTTAAAGGAAAACAAGGAAGATTCAGACAGAATCTTTTAGGGAAAAGAGTAGATTATTCCGGAAGATCGGTAATTGTAGTTGGGCCGGAATTAGGAATTGATAAAGTTGGCTTGCCAAAGATAATGGCTTTAGAACTTTTTAAACCTTTTGTCATAAAGAAAATTTTAGACAGAGAACTGGCTTATAACGTTAGGGGAGCTTCCCGGCTAATTGAAGAAGAAACCGACGAAGTTTGGGCTTGCTTGGAAGAAGTGGTCAAGGATAAATTGGTTTTATTAAACCGAGCTCCTACCTTACATCGATTAGGCATTCAGGCCTTCTACCCAATATTAATTGAGGGGGAGTCAATTAGAATTCACCCAATGGTTTGTAAGGCCTTTAATGCTGATTTCGATGGCGACCAGATGGCAGTTCACCTGCCCTTATCCGACATGGCCCAGAAAGAAGCCAAAGAAAGAATGCTTTCCGGCTTAAACCTTTTGAAGCCAGCTACCGGGACTCCGGTTATTACCCTTTACCAGGATATTGTTCTGGGTTGTTATTGGTTGACAAAAGAACAAACAGGATTGAAGGGCGAGGGGAAGATATTCGGAACTCCAGATGAAGCCATATTGGCTGCTGAATATGGAGAAGTGGCCCTCCAGGCCAAGATTAAAGTAAGAATGGAGAAAGATTTTATTGAAACAAGCGCGGGTAGAATTTTGTTTAACGAAGCCTTACCAGCAGATTTTCCTTTTCAAAATCAGACAATTAAGGTAAGAGATGTTGAAAAAATAGCTGGTCAGATTTTGAAAAAATATGATTATCAGACCATCGATGAGACTTTAGATAAAATTAAAGAGTTAGGTTTTGAATATTCAACTCAGGCTGGTATTACCTGGGGAATAGACGATTTGGTTGTTCCTCCAGAAAAACCCAAGATAATAGAGGCAGCCGAAAAAGAAGTGGAGGCAATTGAGGGACATTTCAAAAAAGGCTTATTAACCAGAGAAGAAAAAACAGCCAAAGTAATTGAAATTTGGACCAGAGCCAAAACAGCAATTGAAAAGTTAGTCCCTCAGTCCTTACCTCCTTCAGGCCCGGTATTTCAAATGATAGAAGCCGGAGCCAAAGGTTCTTGGGGGCAGCCCGTTCAAATGGCCGGAATGAAAGGTCTGGTGATTAATCCAGCCGGTCAAATTATTGAGTTGCCAGTAAAAAATTCTTTCAAAGAAGGATTTAATGTGTTGGAATACTTTATTTCTACTCATGGTGCCAGAAAAGGAACGGCTGATACTGCTTTAAGAACCTCTACGGCCGGGTATCTAACTCGTCGTTTGGTTGATGTTGCCCATGAAGTAGTGGTTACTGAAGAAGATTGTAAAGATAAAGAAGGCATTGAGATTTATCGTCAAGAGGCTGAAGAAATCGGTCAAAATTTCCTACTTAAAATCGCCGGCAGAGTTTGTTTGGAAAAAATTAGAGGCATCTGTAAAGAAGGAGAGATTATTAATTGGGAGAAAGCTGAAAAAATAGTTAAATCGGGCATTGAGAAAGTAAGGGTGCGTTCACCTTTGAGCTGTAAGTCAACAAGGGGAGTTTGCCAGAAATGCTACGGCTGGGATTTAGGCAACAATGAGTCAATAAAAATAGGGGAGGCGGTAGGAATTGTAGCAGCTCAGGCAATAGGTGAGCCGGGCACCCAATTAACCATGAGAACTTTTCATACCGGAGGAGTGGCTGGTGGTGGTGATATCACCATGGGGTTGCCCAGGGTACAAGAAATTTTTGAAGCTAGATTACCAACTGGTAAAGCAGAGATTGCTCCAGCCAACGGGAAGGTCTTGGAAGTAACGCCAGAGAGAATAATCAGAATTAAATTCAAATCAAATCCCCAAAAGCAGAGCAAGTTCGCTTCGGGGCGGGCAAAATCTAAAAAGAAAAAGAACAAAAAATCAGAGACGGTTGAATATCAAGCACCACCAAGGGTAGCAATTTGGGTAGAGCCAGGCCAAGCTATCAAAGCCGGCCAACAACTTTGGGAAGGTAGTTTAGATTTAAAAGAACTGTTTAAGCTTTCCGGCGAGAGGGCCACCCAGCGTCACATTATAAAAGAAATCCAGAAGATTTATGTTACTCAGGGAGCTTTAATTCATGATAAGCATTTAGAGATAATTATTCGCCAGATGTTTTCCAGAGTAAGAATTAAGAGTCCCGGAGATAGCTTGTTCACTATTAATGAAATTGGAGAAAGATCAAGATTTATTGAAGAAAACGCCAGATTGAAGAAAGAAAAGAAGACCTTAGCTAAAGGGGTACCGGTGCTCTTGGGGATTTCCAGGGTAGCCTTAACTACCGACTCATTTTTGTCAGCCGCTTCTTTTCAAGAGACCTCCCGAGTATTAATTAAGGCAGCTGTAGAAGGCAAAGAAGACAAACTGAGAGGATTGAAAGAAAATGTAATTATTGGAAAGTTAATTCCGGCCGGTACTGGTTTTAAAGCAGAGAAAGAGTTAAAATAAAGTAGTAATGCCTAAGAAAAAAACAAAAAAGAACAAAAAAAAATATAAAACCCCTCTTTTAAAAGAAAAGAAACCTTCTCATTTTTTCATCTTACCCCGAGCTACCCAAAAGCATATTTTAGGGGTAGTAACTTTATTATTGGCTATAATAATTACTTTAAGTTTTTTTGGAAAAGCCGGGATAGCCGGCCGGGCCACAATGGAGGCCCTGACTTTTTTGATTGGCAAGGCAGTTTTTGCCGTACCTTTAATTTTAGTTTTAGCTGCCTTAGTTTTTTTTACCACTCGTTATCAAAGAGTTTTGGGAGGAGTACTTTTGGCAATCCTTCTTTTAGCTTTTGGGACTTCAGGAATTATCAGTACTTTATATCATCCGGAAACCGCAGCAGATAAACCTGGAGGCTGGTTGGGGTATTTGATGACTTATCCTCTTTTAAAATTTTTTGGCCTCTGGGTCACCCAAATAATTACGATCGGGATTATCATAATAGGAGGATTAATTTTTTGGTATTTACTCCGACAGCCAAAAGCGGAAGTAAAAGAAACCCGCCAGCTGGCAGGGGAAAAGAAAAAGCCTTCTTTAATTAAGAAAATCTTTACTCCGCCACGCTTTGAAGTGAAAGGAGTAGAACCGGTCACTAAAGACTATAACCTCCCCGCCACCCGCACTCCTCCGGCTGAATTAGAATTAGAACTAAAAACCAAAGAAATTCCTAAAAAAGCTGCCCTGGCTCAATATCAAATGCCACCCTTGGATTTATTAGCTTCGGACAAAGAAAAGCCAACGGCCGGCGATACCAGGATTAATTCAGTCATTATTAAAAAAACCTTAGAGAATTTTAGCATTCCGGTTGAAATGTCCGAAGTTAATATTGGTCCTACGGTTACCCAATACAGCTTAAAGCCGGCTGAAGGAATAAAGCTCTCTAAAATTACCACCCTTTCTAATGACCTTTCTTTAGCTTTAGCGGCTCACCCTATCAGAATTGAAGCGCCAATTCCTGGTAAATCCTTGGTAGGAATTGAGGTTCCGAACAAAGAAAGAGCTAAGGTGAGACTGAAAGATTTGATTGCCGATTATCAGTTTCAGAATGCCCTTTCTAATTTAGTTTTTTGTTTAGGGAGAAATGTTTCTGGCCGGCCAGTTTATGCTGACTTAGCCAAAATGCCTCATTTACTGGTAGCCGGCTCTACCGGAACCGGGAAAACTATTTTTTTGAACTCTTTGATTCTCTCTTTGCTTTATCATAATGGACCGGCCACTTTAAGGTTTATTTTGATTGACCCCAAAAGAGTAGAATTTACAGTCTATCAAGGCCTGCCTCATCTTCTCTGTCCGGTTATCTTTGACCCTCAAAGAACCATCAATGCCTTAAAATGGTTAATTTCAGAAATGGAAAGAAGATTCAACGTTTTATCAGAAGAAAAATTCCGCGACATTAATGGTTACAATGAAGTTGCTTTGAGGAACGGGGAAGAGCTCTTGCCCTACATTGTTTTGATAGTGGATGAGCTGGCAGATTTAATGGCGGCCCGGGGCAGAGATATGGAAGCCGGAATCGTTAGATTAGCCCAGATGGCCAGAGCCGTAGGAATCCATTTGGTTTTGGCCACTCAGCGGCCGTCGGTAGAGGTAATTACTGGTTTAATTAAAGCTAATGTTACTTCCCGAGTTACCTTTCAGGTTGCCTCTCAGGTTGATTCACGGACTGTACTGGATATGGCCGGAGCAGAAAAACTTTTGGGCTTGGGCGATATGCTTTATATTTCAGCTGAAACAGTTAAACCAAGAAGAATTCAAGGCGCTTATATCTCAGAAAAAGAAGTAAGAAAAGTGGTAGACTATATTAGAGACCAGGTCTTGAAAATTCCCGAAGTGGCAGAAAAAATTGAGGAAGGCGTTTTAGAAAATCATTTGGCTCAAGACCTAAAGAAAATCTTAGAAGGTGAGCCGGAAGAAGGGGGCTTTGAAAGTTTTTATGATACTGGAGAGGGTGAAGATCCTTTATATGAGGAAGCAAAAAGAGTAGTAATTGAGGCTAGAAAGGCCTCGGCTTCCCTTTTACAAAGAAGATTACGTATTGGTTATGCTAGGGCAGCCAGATTGATTGATATGCTGGAAGAAAAAGGAATAGTGGGTCCTGGAGAAGGAGCTAAACCCCGAGAAATTTTATTTAAATCTGAAGAAAATTCTTCAGTTGATGATGACTGGGAGAGAGTATAAAATAAAACTATGGCAAGAAAAAAACAAAAAAATCCGCCAGCTGACGGAGAGCATGGAAGTTTAGAAGAAGCAGTAGAGGAAATTAAACAAAGGTTCGGCGAAGGAGCAATAATGAAGTTAAAAGAAGCCACGGCAGTTGATGTGGACGTAGTTCCTACTGGCTCCATTTCTTTAGACAAGGCCTTAGGGGTAGGAGGGATGCCCCGGGGCAGAGTCATTGAAATATACGGACCGGAATCAAGCGGAAAGAGCACGTTGGCTTTACATGTTTGTGCCGAGGCCCAAAAAAAAGGTGGGGTGGCAGCTTTTATTGATGCTGAACATGCTTTAGACCCGGATTATGCCAAGAGAATCGGAGTTAATATTGATGATTTATTAATTTCTCAGCCTGATTCAGGAGAACAGGCCTTGCAGATTTTAGAAACTTTGGTTCGTTCGGGTGAAGTGGATGTAATTGTCATAGATTCGGTAGCTGCTTTAGTGCCTAAAGCCGAGATTGCCGGAGAAATGGGGGAATTTCAAATCGGTCTTCAGGCTCGTCTAATGAGTCAGGCCTTGAGAAAACTTTCAGGGATTATTTCAAAAACCAAAACGATAGTAATCTTTTTAAATCAAACCAGAATGAAAATCGGCATGGCCTGGGGAAATCCGGAAACCACGCCGGGAGGGCTGGCCTTAAAATTTTATGCTTCTATCAGGATTGATTTAAGAAGAATAGCCCAGTTGAAATATAAAGACGAAATCATTGGCAACCGGGTTAAAGCCAAAATTGTTAAAAATAAAGTAGCTCCACCTTTCAAAACTACTGAGTTTGATATCTATTATAACGAGGGAATTTCTAAAATTTCAGATATTATCAATAGCGGGCTAAAAGACGGTCTAATAAAAAAAGCCGGTTCTTGGCTTCAATTTGAAAATACAAAATTGGGACAAGGCCTGGAAGCTACCAGAAACTTCCTTAAAGATAACTCGGAAGTAAGAAAGAAAATTGAAAAAGCTCTACTTGGTAGTAGCCGGGAGGAGGCCTAAATGGCGGGCTCGTTTAATCGCCTTAGCTAATTTTCTTTGATGACTGGAACAAACTCCGGTTCTTTTTTTTGCTCTGATTTTTCCGAGGCCTGAGATAAAGCGACGGAGCAACTCCGTATCTCTATAATCTATCTCTTTGATATTGCGCTGACAAAAATAGCAATCCATGTAATTCTCTAAAATGGTATATCTTTGACGTTAATGTCGTTTTCTTCGACAATGGGAATATCTTCTTGGGGTGGCGTTTCTTCTGGTTTCTCAGTCGGTACGGCTTTGCCGGCAGACTTGGGGCCCAGCTGTATTCTTTCTCCGATGATTTCGGTTCGAAATCTTTGATTGCCGGAGGCGTCTTGCCAACTTCGTGTCTGGAGACGTCCTTCAATTAAAACTAGAGAGCCTTTAGTCAGATAGCGAGAAGCAATTTCGGCTGTTTTTCGCCAAAGAACAATACTATGAAACTCAGTTTTCTCTTGTTTTTGGCCGGAGTTATCAGTCCAAATGCGATTGGTAGCTAAGCGAAAAGAACAAACTTGTTGACCGGAAGGAGTGCTTCTTAATTCCGGGTCGATTACTAAACGGCCAATTAAAATAACTTTATTAAGATTCATCTGTCAAAATTTCTTCTAATTTTTTCTCAATTTCTTTTAATTCGACCTTTTCTACGGGTTTTTTCTTGACCACCTTCGCTTTAATGGTCTTTCTCAAGACAGAAGCCGCTTCTTTTATCGAAGGTTTAATGGTCAATAGGTAACGAAGAATATCTCCTTCGTTTTTTAATTTATTTTCTAAGTTTTCTATTTTTTCGGGACTTAATTGAAAATTTATTATAACCAAATAAGCCGAACCTTTTTTCTTAATCAGATTGGTCAACTCTCTTTTTTGAGGAGAAGTGGTTTCGCCAAAAAATCCTCCTTCTTGCTGGACAAAAGAGGCAATTTTCTCTTTGATTATATTTAGTTCTTCTTCAGATAAATCTGGAGAAATTAAACAAGTTAATTCGTAATTTTTCATATTCTAAACTCTATAACGTCACCGTCTTGAACTGCGTAATCTTTACCGGCCAGCTTTAACCGACCTAGTTCTCGAGCTTCTTTCCAACCCCTAGCTTCTACTAATGATTGCCAGTTTATTACTTCAGCTTTAATAAATTTTTCTTGGAAATCAGTATGGACTACGCCGCCAGCTTCTGGCGCCTTACTTCCTCGTTTTAAAGTCCAAGCCCGGCTTTCTTTACCACCGGTTACGGTGTAAAAAGTGATTAAATCAAGAATATTATAGCAGGCGAGAATTAATTGGTCAAGCTGAGGTTTCATGCCTAATTCTTTAAGCTCTTTTTCTGATAATTCTGACATTTCTAATTCATCTTTCAAATTCATTACTAAATGTTTGGTTCCTGGCGGAGAATAACTGGTTTTGCCGTTAGCGTTCAGGAGGTAAATAATCGGTTTTTCCCCTAAAAGATTTTCTTTTTCTTTTGCTTCTAAATCCTTTAACTCAAATTCAATTTTAATTGTTTCAATATCGCTTTGGGGGTCAATTTCGCCAGTTACGTTTTCCACATCCGGATCCTCAAAAGCTCTAACCACTTCCACTATAGCATCACAATTCCTGACATGAGAAAGAAACTGATTGCCCAATCCCTCGCCTTTATGGGCGCCTTTGACTAAACCGGCAATATCAACAAATTCAATTATAGTAGGAGTAACTTTTTCTGGTTTTATTACCTCAGCGATTTTTCCTAATCTTTCGTCAGGCACCTGAACAACGCCAACATTAGGGTGAATGGTGGTAAAAGGGTAAGCAGCAATGTCAACCGGGTTTTTAGTTAAGGCCTTAAATAGGGTGGACTTACCCACATTGGGCAATCCCACAATCCCCACTGAAAAAGACATATTTGTATGATATAATGAATTATCATGAAAATCAATCCTTATATATTCCGTGGTTATGACATTCGAGGTCTGGCTGATAAAGATTTAAATCCTGAAATTGTTGAGCACATTGGCCAGGCCTACGGCACTTTTTTATTGAGGCGAGGGATTAAAAAAACAGTTGTTGGTCATGATTGTCGTTTGAGTAGCGAATCTTACAGCGAAGCGATAATTAAAGGTATTCTTAGTACTGGCGTTGATGTTGTAGATATTGGTCTGGCGTTAGTTGGCACTATTTATTGGACGCAGTATTACTTTGATTCTTTAGGTTGTGTTTCGGTTTCTGGTTCACATAATCCAGCTGAGTATAATGGTTTTAAGCTTGGCACTGGCCTTTCTCAGACCATGGTTGCTGAAGAAATTCGGGAATTACGGCAAATTGTTGAAAAGAGTAAATTTGAAAAAGGGCAGGGAAGATTGAAAAAAAAAGATGTCAAAAATTTTTATTTCGAAGACCTGCTTAAAAGATTTTCGCTTCCTTTAAAACTCAAAGTGGTGGTTGACCCTAGCTATTCAACGGCCGGTGCTTTTGTACCCGAGCTTTTAGAAAAAGCTGGCTGCCAGGTTATTTGTAATCATTGCGAGCTTGATGGAACTTTTCCTCTCGGTACTCCCGACCCGACAGAAAAAAAAGTGGCTGAAAGATTGTCTAAAAAAATATTAGAAGCAAAGGCTGACTTAGGCCTTTCCTATGATTCTGATGGTGATAGAATCGGTGTGGTTGATAATAACGGCAATGTTCTATGGAATGATGTTTTGGTAGCTTTATTTGCTGCGGCCGCCTTAGAAATAAAACCAGGAGGAAAAATCGTTTTTAATGCTCTTTGCTCTAAAATAGTTGAAGACGTTATTAAAGAGAAAAATGGCCGGCCTATTATGTGGCAAACCGGCCATTCGTTTATTAAGGCCAAGGCTCAAGAGGAAAAAGCTTCATTCGCCGGAGAATTATCAGGCCACTTTTATTTTTTAGACAAATTCTATCCTCACGATGATGGCTGCTATTCTAGCTTAGAGCTCCTTAATTATCTGTTACAAACTAAAAAAAGCTTATCTCAGGTTAGAGAAAGTTTTTCTCAATACATTTCTAGCCCAGAGATTAAAATTGGCTGCCCCGATGATGTAAAAGTCGGCTTAATGACAGAAATCTCCAAAATATTACGTCAGGACTTTTCCCGGGCCAAAGTGATTGACGATGAAAGAGTTGGCGATGGAGTCAGAGTTGAGTCTAAAGACAGGATGTTTGTTATCCGCTATTCTCAAAACGCTCCCTATCTGACGATTAAGTTTGAAGCAAAAACAAGAGAGAATTACAATGGTTTGAAAAACTATATCAATAAATTACTCCACCAGTATAAAGAGGTGGAGTGGGATTCAGAATTAAATGTCAATCTGGATTCGTTGCTCTAAGTTAGGCCCATTTTTTTCTTTACATCTCCCAAAGTAGATTGTGCGATAACTTGAGCTCTTTTAGCTCCTTGATTTAAAATTTCCTTTACATAAACTTCTCTGGCGAGGAGTTCTTTTCTTTTTCTGCGGAAGGGCTCCAAAGAGTTTATCAAAAGTTCAGCTAGAGATTTTTTGAAATCAGCATAACCTTTTCCTTTAAATTTTTTCTCAACATCTTTCATTGTTTTTTCCGAAAAAAGAGAATAGATAGTTATAAGATTTGAAATGCCTGGCTTTTTTTCTGGAACGTAATTAATCGTTCGTCCGGTGTCAGTAACGGCTGACATTATTTTTTTCTTGATTTCTTCTGGTTCATCAAATAAACCAAGACATCCACGGGGGTCATCTGTTTTTGACATTTTTTTCTTTGGGTTTTGCAAGGACATTATCTTAGCTCCAACCTTAGGAAGTAAAACTTTCGGCTCAATAAAAGTTTTTCCAAATCTTTGGTTAAATTTTCTCGCAATGCTTCTGGTAAATTCTACATGTTGCTGTTGGTCTTTCCCTACAGGAACAATTCCGGCTTGATATAAAAGAATATCGGCAGCCATTAAAATAGGGTAATTCAAAAGACCGGCATTAATATTTTCTTTATGTTTTTTTGATTTTTCTTTAAATTGAGTCATCCTCTGGAGATCGCCTAAAGGAGTAATTGTGCTCAAAAGCCAGGCTAGTTCAGAATGCTCTTTAACTTGAGATTGAACGAAAAAAATACACTTTTCTGGATTTAATCCTGCTGCCAGATAAGCAATAGCCACATCAAAAATATTTTTCTTAAGACCTTTTGACTTATAAGGAGTGGTTATACCATGTAGATCTACAATACAAAAAACACATTCATTATTATTTTGAAGTTCAATCCACTGTCTTATTGCTCCTAAGTAATTCCCAATATGTAACTCTCCTGTGGGCCTTACCCCGCTGAAAATTCGCATATTTTTAGACTTCGAGCGTCAACGAAGAAAATAATGAGCAAAGCTCATTAGACTTCAATTACGACCGGTAGAATCATTGGCCGGCGTTGGGTTTTGGTATAAAAGAATTGGCCAATTTTATTCCGAATTTCATCTTTAACATAGCTCCAGTTAACAGCTCCTCCAGAGCCGGTAGCTCGGTTAACGATTTCAATTACTTTTTTTCGGGTTTCTCTGAGCAATTCTTTTGATTCCCGAAGATAAACAAATCCTCTAGATATTATATCAGGAGAACCCTTTACTTTTCCAGTAGTTTTATCAATTACGGTTACAATCACGAACATTCCGTCTTTAGCCAACATCTGTCTGTCTCTTAGAACTACATCGCCCACATCGCCAATACCTAATCCATCGACCATAATGTAATTTGAGGGTACGCCATGCCTTTCAACCGAAATCTTTCTGGGATTTAAATCAATAATCTGGCCATTTTCAGCTACCACAATATTTTTTTCTGGTATTCCTATTGCCTGAGCTATCTCAGCATGAGCAACTAACATTGAATATTGGCCGTGGATTGGTAAAAAGAATTTCGGCCTCATTATTTTAATCATTTCTTTCAGTTCGTCTTTTTGGGCGTGACCTCCGGCGTGAATATCCATCATTTTATAGTGAAAAACCTTTACCCCGTGGCGTAAAATATCGTCTTTTAACATTTGAACAGTTCTTTCATTTCCGGGAATGACTGAAGAAGAAAGAATAACCGAATCTCCCCGTTTCAGACGGATATAAGGATGTTCTCTGTTGGCGATTTTCATTAAAATAGCCGAACCCTCTCCTTGAGCTCCGGTACAAAGAACAGTAATTTTGGAGTCGGGATAATTACCAATGTCTTTAGCTTTAATAAAAGTCCCCTTTTTAGCTTTGACATAGCCTAAAATTCTTGAGATTTCCACGTTAGTTTTCATAGAATAACCTTCCACACAGACCTTCCGGCCATATTTTTCTGAAAGAGAGATGATTTGCTGAACTCGGTTGATTAAAGAAGCAAAGGTAGCGGCAATAATCCGGCCGGAAGAATGCCTGAAAATCTCCTCTAAGTTTTTTTCAATAGTTTTTTCCGAAAGAGAATGGTTATCTTCCTCAGCACCAGTAGAGTCAGAAAGTAAAAGTAAAATTTTCCTTCTCCCAAAAGATTTTAATTTTTGGAAGTTGGTAGGTTTGTCATTGACCGGGGTGGGATCAAACTTAAAGTCAGAAGTATGTAAAATATTACCTACCGGGGTTTCAATAAATAGACCCAAATTATCAGGGATATTATGGTTTTGGCGGAAAAATTCAACTTTAAATGGTCCTATTTTTATTTTTGACCCATCTTTGACTTCGGTAATGTCTAATTTCGGTTGATTGGGGAAGTCTCCCTGCCTTTTTAAAATTATTCCCCGAGTCAGAGGAGAAGCGTAAATCTCCAGGGAAGGCGACCAAACCTTTTCTATTAAATAGGGAACAGCGCCAATATGGTCATAATGGCCGTGAGTAAAAACCACTCCTAAAACGTTTTTCTTCTTGTCTTTGAGATAGCTAACGTTAGGAACAATGTAATCTATGCCGGGCATATCTTCTTCTGGCATGCGAAAACCCATATCGCAAATCAAAATTTTCCCCTGCCACTCCAGGAGCATCATATTACGACCAACTTCCCCTAGACCACCTAAGAGAATAATCCTTAAATTAAGTTGTTTTTTAGACATGAGTCAGTGCGGACGGAGAGAATCGAACTCTCACGGGCTTTTGCCCCTTGGTTCCTGAAACCAAGGTGTCTACCAATTCCACCACGTCCGCCCGTGCCTCATTTTTTAAAGACACCGGCTTTTTTAATGAGAGTTTTGTTTTGAGCTATCCAATTATAGAGATTTTTTACTCCTTGCTTTGGAGGGGCTTTAGGAGTCCAACCAAAGTCTTTTTTGGTTTTTGAGATATCAGAGATATAAACTTTCTGGTCGCCTGGCCGCCAAGGACCAAAAGAATATTTGAATTTTTTACCAGAGAGGGTTTCTAAAATTTTAAAGAGTTCCCAGATAGAAAGAGAAAATTTTGGCCCACCACCAATATTATATGCTTTTCCCCGAGTTTTTTTAATATTTTTGAAAGCTAAATCGTAAGCCCAGATGAGGTCATCGACATATAGAACGTCTCTGACCTGTTTTCCGTCTCCATAGATAGTAACCGGTTTATCATATAATAAAGCATTACAGAACCAGGCTAACCAGCCCTGTTCTTCAATTCCGAATTGGTGAGGCCCGTAGATTCCAGATTGCCTGAAGACAACTGTATTTAAGCCGTAGATTCGTGCGTAGTCAATGGTATATTGATCACCAGTACCTTTGCTACAGCCGTAGGGACCGTGAAAATCAAGAGGATGATTTTCGGAGACTCCTTTGATATTTTTGTAATCGTATCTCGTCTTTTTTTCTACCACCGGAAGGTCAGTCATCTCTCCATAGACTTTATTTGTAGAGCTGTAGAGCAGCGATGCTTTGGGAGCGCCTTTTCTTAAAGCTTCTAAAACATTAAAGCTCCCCAAAGCATTTATTTCAAAATCCTCTCTGGGATTGGTCACCGAAGTAACCATCGTTGTCTGCGCAGCTAAATGGTAGACCAGATTTGGTTTATATTTCTTAAATGTTTCTAATAATTTTTTATCATTTCTTATATCTCCTTTGACAAAGATAAATTTACCATTTTGTTTTTTTAGCCATTTTAAATTTTGTTTGGCTCCGGCTCGAGAAAGATTATCAAAGGCAATAACTTTGTATCCTTTTTTAAGGTAATAGGCAGCGGTATTGGTGCCAATAAATCCACATCCGCCGGTAATTAGAGTTGTTTTAGACATATTATTCTTGATTCCAATTTTTGATAGCTAATTCATAACTAGAAAAGGTGCCTGTATCAAACCACTTCCCTTCGTATTTATAGCCGAAGAGTTTGTTTTCTTTAGCTAATTGAGGGAAAAGGTCGTTTTCAAGCGTAGCAAACTTAGCATTTTGAGGATAGTATTTTTTAATTTCAGGGTTCATTATGTAAAGACCCGAATTAATATAGGAACTGGGGGGATTTTGGGGTTTTTCAATAAATTCTACAATCTTCTCTCCATTTAAGCGAGCCACACCATAAGGACGAGGGTCTTCTACCTTTACCAGGCCTATTGTGACTATCCCTTTTTTTCTTTTATGCCAGTTAATCATTTTCTTCAGATTTAATTCTTTTAATTCATCTCCATTAGAAACCACAATAGGTTCGGAAAACCATTTATTATCTACCTTTTTAACAAGGGGAGTGAAAGTGCCCGAGGGCTTGGGTTCTACTACCAGTTCAATTTTTTTGCCAGGGAAATAAGTAGCTTTCCATTTATAAAAATCCTCCAGATGGGCCCGCTGGATACCAATTTTAATATCATCTACGCCGTTATCTAAATAAAGGTCAACTAAGTATGTTAAGATGGGAATTTTACCAACTGGCATTAAAGGTTTGGGAATTTCCAGAGTTAAAGGATATAATCTGGTTCCCGAACCGGCTGCCAAAATAAAACCTTTCATAAGATTTTTACTAGATTCTAATATACCACAGATAAATTAAGAAAGCAAGCAAAATAAAAAACTCCCCCCTGTCAAGATAAGGGAAACTCTTTTATTTTGTGCCAGTCCTTGACTTCGCCGTCAGTAGAGAATAAATGAATACTTTTAACTTCGAAACTTATGTCAAAATTCATTCTTAAATTAGCTAAAATCTCTTCTTTTGTTTCTGGATTAATATCACCATACATTAAACTCAGATGAGGCATATAATCTGGGTTGGGTCTAAGATTAAGGTGTTTTCTGGCAACATTATTAGCTTCCATAATTTCTTTTGTTTTTTCTGCCCTGATAAACAAACATTTGAAATATTCATCGAAATAATCTGCTTTTTTCAACTTGATTTCAAGGGGCTTAAGGATTTCAGCTAATTTCGAAGTTTTAGATAGCACTTCTTCCTCTGTTCCTACTAATTCTCCTTCTCCAATTAAGGTAACGTGAGGTTCAGAGTTAGGAGTGGAATGCTCCTTACTCAAATTATAAATTATTTCAGCTAATTTCTGATGGACATCACCCGCCGGGATTAACCAGATTGAGTAACCTTCCCCTTTCATATATATATATTATATATTATGTTAATTCTTAGCCAGGCGGCGTTTGAATTCTTCAATGGCTTTAACCGGAGTGGGGTCGGTTTGATATTCCAAGGCCAGCCAGAAAGAAGTCCAGAAACCCAAAATAACCGTAGAGAAAAATTTTTCCAGTTCGGTTTTTCCTTCAATTTCCACAAAATCTACTGTTATTCCCTCTTTTTTGATAATGTCTTTGGCAATTTCCATTTGCTTTAAAATTCGGGGATGGCCTCGGGGACGGCCTTGAGCATCTCTTAAAATAATTACTGATAGTTCGTCATTACTTATTTGCTTTTCATTTATTTTCCACAAACCTACTGTTTCATTATGATTTAATTCCGGAAAATAATTATTAATGGCTAAAATTTTAGCTGTTTCATTTAAGCTATTCTTCCAAATTAAACCCACCACCCAGAACAATTCAGGGGTGTAAATCAAAGGAATTTTCCCAAAAATCTTCTTAGCCAGAGCTTTCCCTTGTTTTTCAAGATTTTTTGAGTTTAAATTAACCCCCAATCTTAAAACCTCTTCAATATAGCTTTCTTCAAGAAGATTATGGTTAGCTAGCACTTGGAGTAGAGCTGAAAATTGAAGTCCTAAAGCCAATCTAGGCGGAATTAAGGGTTTGGGAATTTTAACAAAGGGTATTTGATATTTTTTAGAAAGTTTTTCTAATTTACCACCGGTGGCTATAGTAATCAAAGGTAAATTACGATTTAAGGCCTCAGAAAAGGCTGATAAGGTTTCTTCAGTATTGCCAGAATAAGATATACAAATGATTATGCTGTCATTTCCTGCTTGGGGAGGCAAGCCGTAAGATTTATGGATAAAAACATCTAAAGGCCGCAGGGCGGCTAAAATATCGCCGGGCAAAGCTGAACCTCCCATGCCGCAAATGATAATGTTTTCTGGCGGTCTGGTTAATTGTCCGGATTTTAAATAAACATTTTTGGCTACCTCCGTTCCAATCCGAAATTGCTTGGGAAAATCCAAGATAATCTGGTACATATTTGACTTATCAATATTTTTTACTGCCATACTCTTTTGGTTTTAATATACCACTCCTCAATCCCCGAAAATCTTTGAGAGGGTTCAATAATGGTCTTAGTTTCTATTCCTTTAATTTCTTTGGAAACCAAATAAAGATAATCGGGAGCGTATAGAAAAACACAGGGGGCGTCTTCAATCAAGATATTTTGGAACTCTTCTAGCTTTTCTTTTCTTATTTCTTCGTCCAAGGTTTGACGGGCGTCTTCTAATAGTTTATCACTTTCTTTGTTTTCATAGCCAGTCAGATTTAGGCCCGGGTCTTTATCTTGAGAAGAATGCCAGAAAGGAAAAGGGTCGGGGATGGTGCCCAAGACCTCTCCAAACAGCAAGCTTTCAAACTTTCTGGGTTTGATAATGTCTTTTTCTAAAGTAAAGACGTCAAAAGTTGTTATTTCTATTTCTACTCCCATTTTTTGCCACTGCGATTTTAATTGCTCGGCCACCTCAATTAATACCGGCTGTTCCACCGTAGTTAGAGTAAATTTTAGAGGAAAAAGATCTTCCCCGGTTTCAAAGCAAATTTCGTTTAATTTTTCTCTGGTCATAGCTTTGACGTCTCCTGTCCCTTTAGTCAAACCGATGGGCGTTAGAATGTCTTCTTTATATTTTTCTTGAAAATTATTCACTGCCTTTTCAGTTTTAGAACCAAAGTAACCGGTTACTTCTCCTTCGGGATAAACTTCCGGGTCTTTAGCCAAACATCTTTGAAGTTCTTTTACTTCGTCGCCCTGGGAGCCGCGTGAAAGATTGCTCTTGAATTGAAAAGCTGGTTCCTTCTTCACTGTTTTTACTCTTAGACCTTCTTCATTTTTGACAAACCCAGCTTCCTCCAACATTTCTTCAGCCAAGACAGGATTATATTGATAGGTCTTTTCCGGTTCTTCAAATCCGTAAAATTCCGGCAAAATAGGGGAATCAACTATCTTGCCATAATTCAAGAGGATTTTATCCACCAATTCTTTTTTATTGGTTCCGTAATTTAAGGCCTGTCTTACTTTTTCTTCGGCTAAAATTTTAGCTTGCTCTGGATTTAAAAAAACGCTGAAATAACGAGGTAAAGATAAAGAATAAAGATTGACAGAACTGTTAAGATTTTCCGGATAAGATAAGGCCATATTTTTGACAACCCCTTTTCTAAAAGCAGAAATTAGTTCTTCTCCGGTTTCAAAAAAGCGAAAAGATATTTGAGATAAATAGGGCTTTTGGCCATAGTAATAAGGATTACGGCTTAAATCCAAAGAAACTATTTTTCCTTCCTGGTCTTGCATTAAGTTTTTTAATTTGTAAGGGCCGGAACCAATTGGTTTTAAATTATAAGAACTGAGAGGGAAATTTTGAGGAATGACTGTTTCCCAGACATGCTTGGGGATTATTTTTAGAGTGCAGTTTTCCAGGAAAATTGGCGATTCGTTTCTCAAACTGAATCGCACTCCCAAATCAGAAATTTTTTCTGCTTCTACTCCCAACCAATTAGCCCGTAGCGGACTTTTTATGTCCGAGTTTTGGACTGTTTCTATAGTAAAAATTACATCGTCAGCAGTGAGAGGTTCGCCGTCTTGCCAAAAAAGTTCCTCTTTCAAATAAAATTCCCAAATCTTCCCTTCCTCTAAGCTTTCGTATCTTTCTGCCAGGTCGGGAATAATATCACCCGAGGAACTGTATTTCATTAAGCCAGAGAAAATTAATTGAGTTACGTCTTTGTCAGCATCGTTGGAAGGAGAATAGATTGGATTAATCCAGCGGGGGAATCCTAATATTCCTTCAACAAAACTTCCGCCACCAGCTGGCAGAAGAGTGGTATTATTGAGGTAAAAGTGGAAAATTAAAAAGGAAAAACTACCCAAGAACAAAACTAAGAAAATAGAAAAAAAAAGTTTTTCCTTCGAAGAAAGAACTTTAAAAAACTGCCTCCATTGATTTTTGGAAGGCCATTTGCCCATTTTTATTTAAGAAGAAGATTTAAGATGGCTAAAGCCACGAATAAAAAACCAAAAGTTACTGAGGCCCAAAAAATTTTTTTCTGAATACCTCGACGGGTAGCATAAAACCCGCCTTCGCCCCCAAGGGCCGAACCTAAAGCTGTTCCTCTTTGTTGTAAGAGAATAGTAATAATTAAAAATATCGCAACTACGATTTGGGAAATTGGAAGAAATTTTTCCATACTATTTTTCTAATGCTCCTCTCCTCCTGGAGGAATATAAACCAAAGAGAAAACTTAAAACCCAAATAACCAGGGTTAACCAAAAGAGAGCAACCACTCCATCTACTACAAATTCCAAAAACAAAAGGTCTACCAGCCAAATCATTAGCATATTTATTACCAGACTAAACAGGCCAAAAGTCAGGATGCGGAGGGGGAGAGTAACTATTCTGACGATTGGTTTAATAAAAAAATTAACCACTCCTAACGCTCCTCCCACTAAAACAAAAATCTGCCAAGTAGCAGTAAACTCAAATCCTAAAAAACTACTTTCACCAGGAAAGAGTTCTAAGCTTACGCCGGGAACAAAACGAACTCCCAAAAAAACTCCTAAAATTCCCACTACAATATGCCAAAATAATCTATCCATATATGTTTTTTTAATATACCAAGGATTTACCTTTCAAGCAATCCCTTAGCCCTTAGTTGCTTATGGTAAGAGATAGCGAAACGGTGGGCTTCGTCACGTAGTTGTAGGATTAGATTAAAAATTTCTCTCGGTAAACTTTTTAGTAAAACTGGTTTTTTTCGTCTTTCAACATATAATTTGTTTTCTTCTTTGGCTAAAGCTATTACTGGTATATTTTTGGATTTCGGTCCGCCAGCCGGCGGATTGGCTTTGGATTTTATTGCAATATTAAGTTGGGCTTTTCCACCGTCAATTAAAATCAAATCTGGCCATCCCCATTCAGGGTGATTGAGTCTTCTATTTAAGCACTCTTTTATCATAGCTACATCATTGGGTTTACCAGCCACTTTTATTTTGAATCTCCGATAAAAATTTTTATTTGGCAAACCATTAATAAAAACCACCATAGAACCTGTTGCTTTTTCCCCCTGAATGTTAGAAACGTCATAGGCCTCAATCCTGGAAATCATCTTTTTCCCACTGACTGTCAGATTTAAGATTTTCCTTAATTTTTTTTCTATTTTCCCCCAAACTTGATAATACGACGATCGTCGTGTTAGCACGTTTTCAGGGAGGAAGAGGGAGAAGATTTTGGCGTGAGCCAAAATCTTCTCCAGAGATTTGATTTGGTCTCTTAATTTAGCTGCTTCTTCAAATTCTTGTTTTTGGGAAGCATTTTCCATTTCTCCTTTAAGGTTTTTTAATACCGACTGACTTTTACCACTCAGAATGGAAATTAAATTTTTAATATCTTTTTGATACTCTTTTTTGTCTGGATTGGGACCGGGGCATAAATCTAGATAACACCAAGGACAGGGACCCTGAGGATGTTTTTTGACCGTATAGTAGGGAAAAACTTTTCTGAGAATTTTTAAAGTTTTCTTTAGAGCTGTCCCTTCTATAAAAGGACCAATATAGTTAGCATCTTTTTTTACTTGGTGGTCAAAGAGGGCCTTACCCTCTTTTCTACCTTCGTTTCCATAAACGGAAACTTGGTGGGTAATGAAAACTCTGGGTAAATCTTCTTTGGCGATGCCGACATAAAAGTAATTTTTGTCGTCGCGCCAGACAATATTATATTTTGGCTGACATTTTTTAATCAAATTGGCCTCCAAAATCAAGGCCTCAATTGTTGAACCCTGCGGAGCAGGGTGAGATGTGAGATGAGTCGAAGGCTCAGCGAACTCAGAATCGGTTTTAATATAACCTATCTTTTCTATTTGATTGATAAATAAACCATCGTGGTAAGATGGCTGTTCTAAATGGTTTTTTACCCTTTCTCTAATATTGGTGGCTTTTCCAATGTAAAGAAAATCTTTCCTTGATTTAAAACAATAAACTCCAGTACTTTTAGGAAGTTTATCAACTTCCTTTTTTTTGAGATATTTAAATATTGAAATAAATTTTTAATTTATTTTAAGACGAAATGAACTTTTAGTTCATTGAGTTTCTCCACCCTTTAATTTTAACTGATTAATTTCGGAAATCAATCAATGGTAGGTTGAAAATATTGATTAATTTGAATCTTTTTCTGTTTGATTTCAGCGATTTTTTTATCTTTAATTATAACTTTCAGTAAAAGCCCTTGTATGGTTTCTTTGGAAAAACTTTGATCAAAGATAAAATTGCCCAAACTATAAAAAATCCAGCCTTCTTTATATTTTTCATTCGGTTGAACTACATGAGGATGGTGACCCACTACTAAATCAGCACCCGAATCAATGGCCATTTTGGCAAAATCAATTTGAAATTGGGAAGGTTTCTTTTCGTATTCTTCGCCTGAATGTAAAGAAATAATTAAAACATCTACTTCTTTTTTTGCTCTTTCAATATTTTCTTTAATCTGACTAAAATTTTCAGAATCTATCCAAACGATGCCCGGATTTTGGTTTCTGGCTTGCCAAACTTCAGGACCCAGGTTGGTATAAGCTAAAAAACCTATTTTCGTATCTTTAATTTCTTTAATAATAAGAGAGAACGCTTCTTTACTGCTTAATCCTGCGCCAACATAGGAAATTCCGGCATCTTTTAATCTTAATAAAGTGTCTTCCAAAGCTGTTCTGCCGTAATCAAAAGCATGATTATTAGCTAAAGATAATACATCAAAACCAGCAAAAGTTAATCCTTCAATGGCTGCAGGTTTGGCCCGGAAAGAATAGATACTGCCCACCTTCGTTCCTTTATCAGAGATGATATTTTCTAAATTGCCAAAAAGAATATCGGCTTTGTTTAAATAATCGGCAATTTTCAAAAAAGGAAATCTATAATCTCCTTTCCCCTGGCTTTTAATCATTAATTCTACGCCCCGATCAAGCATCATATCTCCTACCAAAAATAGAGAAACAGTTTCCTTTTTAGGCAAGACAATCTCTGGACTATAACTGATGGACTTCGAAAAATCATCAATCATGAAAAGTAGGGCGGTTCCGACCAGGACGACAAAGGATATTAAAATTGACCAAGGCAGAATCTTTTTCATCACCTTTATTTTACTCCGGAGCGCAGCGACGGTGAAGATGAACAGAATGTTCATTGCCTTCCTTCTTGAAATTTACTGAAAATTGGTGTATAATTACACCCTATGTTCGCTGAAGATTTTATCAAGGTTAGGGGAGCTAGAGTCCACAACTTGAAGAATATCAACGTTGATGTTCCCAAAAATAAACTGGTAGTGATTACCGGGATTTCCGGTTCCGGAAAATCATCTTTAGCTTTTGATACTTTATATGCTGAGGGCCAAAGAAGATATGTTGAAAGTTTATCAGCTTATGCCAGACAATTTTTGGGAGTAATGGATAAGCCCGACGTGGATAAAATTGAAGGTATTTCTCCGGCTATTTCTATTGACCAAAGAAAAGCTTCTCATAACCCGCGTTCAACCGTAGGCACCATTACGGAGATATATGATTACCTCCGTCTTTTATTTGCCAGGGTGGGTCAGCCTCATTGTCCCCAATGCGGCAGGGAGGTTTCCCGCCAGACCATTGACCAGATTACTGAGCAAGTTATGGAGTTTCCTAAAGGAAAAGAAATTATAATTTTAGGCCCGGTAATTCGGGGGAAGAAAGGAGAGCACCGAGGCATCTTGGAAGAAATTCAAAGAGCCGGATTTATTAGGGTAAGAATAGATGGAATTATTCATCGCGTGGAAGAAACTCTAGCCAGAACCTTAGACAGAAAGAGAAAACACAATATTGAAGTAGTGGTAGATAGATTAGTGTTAGACAAAGAGTTGGATAAATCAAGATTAGTGGATTCTTTAGAAACAGCCCTCAAATTAGGAAAGGGGGTGGCGATGGTGTTCGTTGAGGCTTTCGCCTCATCTCACAATTTAGTTTTTTCTGAGCATTTTGCCTGCGAAAATTGCGGTATTTCTTTACCGGAATTAGAGCCGCGACTTTTTTCTTTTAATTCTCCTTACGGCGCCTGTCCGGCTTGCCAGGGTTTGGGTGAAAAATTAGAAGTAGATCCAAAATTAGTCATTCCCAATAATAATTTATCAATTGCTGAAGGTGCAATTTTCCCTTGGGCTCACGCTTCCCATAAAATCGGCCGGCAAGGATATTTCTGGTGGCAATTACAAGATTTAGCTGAAGAATTAAATTTTTCTTTGGATACGCCGGTAAAAAACTTATCTAAAAAAACTATAAGTGCTGTCTTACGTGGTTCGGGCTCTTTTGAAGGAGTAATTCCCAATTTAGAAAGAAGATATCACGAAACGGATTCAGAATATACCCGTCAGGAAATTGAGCAATATATGATTGAGAAAAAATGTGAAGTTTGCCAGGGAAAAAGGTTAAAACCTGAAGCTCTGGCAGTTCAGGTTTCCGGAAAATCAATTGACCAGGTGGTTTCTTTACCGATTAATCATGTTCAAGGATTTTTTGTTAATTTAAAAATTAAAAATAATGAAATAAAAATTGCTCAGGGAATCGTTAAAGAAATTATTAATCGTCTGCAGTTTTTGGCTGACGTCGGCCTGGATTACTTGACCTTGGACAGGAAAGCAGCCACTTTAGCCGGTGGGGAAGAACAAAGAATTAGATTGGCCACCCAAATTGGCTCAAAACTAACCGGTGTTTTATATATTTTAGATGAGCCATCGGTCGGCCTGCACGCCAGAGACCAGGGCCGACTGATTGAAACCTTAAAGAGATTAAGAGATTTAGGAAACAGCATTACGGTGGTAGAGCACGATCCTCAAACCATAAAAGCGGCGGATTGGATAATTGATGTTGGGCCGGGAGCAGGTAAGCGTGGCGGGAAAATAACTTTCGACGGAACTCCAAGAGAATTACTTAAATCAAAAACTCTGACGGGAGATTACTTATCCGGACGAAAAAAAGTAGAAATAAAAAATTCAAAATCTAAAATTCAGAATAAACCTAAAACTCAAAATCCGAAATATTTAATCATAAAAGGGGCAAAAGAGCACAATCTTAAAAATATTGATGTAAAAATTCCTTTAGGTAATTTCGTTTGTATTACTGGAGTTTCAGGTTCGGGAAAGAGCAGTTTAATGAATGATGTCTTAGCTCGGGCTTTAATGAAGAAATTTTATAAATCCAAAGAAGAACCGGGTAAGCATAAAGAGATTTTAGGAGTAGAACGCTTAAACAAAGTAGTTTTAGTTGACCAGTCGCCAATCGGCCGAACGCCCAGAAGTAATCCAGCCACTTATACTGGCGCCTTCTCTTATATTAGAGATTTATTTTCCCGAACTAAGGAAGCTAGAGTTCGGGGTTACAGTCCGGGTCGTTTCTCTTTCAATGTTAAAGGGGGAAGATGTGAGGCCTGCGAAGGTCAAGGTCAGATTAGAATTGAAATGTATTTTTTACCAGATGTTTATGTCCAATGTTCAGAGTGTAAAGGAAAAAGATTTAACCAGGAAACTTTAACTGTGGAATATAAAGGGAAAAATATCGCTGAGGTTTTAGGAATGACCGTAGAAGAAGCCCTGCAGTTTTTCAAAAACATTCCCGGTCTTTATCATAAGTTGAAAACTTTAAACGACGTTGGCTTGAATTACATTCAATTAGGGCAACCCGCTCCTTCTCTGTCTGGCGGCGAAGCTCAAAGAGTGAAATTGGCCAGCGAGCTTTCCAAGAAAGCCACCGGCAGTACATTGTATATATTAGACGAACCCACTACCGGTCTTCACCCAGACGACATTAAAAAACTATTATATGTATTGAAAGAATTGGTCAATAGAGGCAATACGGTTTTGGTAATTGAGCACAATTTAGATATAATAAAAAACGCTGACTGGTTGATAGACCTGGGACCGGAAGGGGGAGAAAAGGGCGGCTATATTGTGACTGAAGGAGTTCCAAAGAAAATTATACTGAACAAAAAAAGCTATACTGGAAGATATTTGAAGGCCTTGAAGTAGTCGTTGACAAATTTTAGAGGATAAATTATACTGAAAATTACTAATTATTAACCGAGTGCCGCTATTGCGGCACGAAGGTGAAGATGAGAACAGAGTTCTCATCGCCTATTAAAAAACAATATGAAAATAAAACCTTTAGCTGATTACGTCTTAATTGAACCAATTAAAGAAGAGGAAAAAACTAAAGCCGGTATTTTGCTTCCGGAAACGGCTGAAAAAGAAAGACCGGAGCAGGGAAAAGTAATTGCCGTGGGGCCGGGTAAGAAAAACAAGAAGGGGGAATATATTCCTTTGGAAGTAAAACCCGGCGATAAAGTTTTATTTACCAAATATGGCCCAAATGAAATTAAGGTCGAGAATAAAGAATATTTAATTGCTAAAGAAGAGGACATCTTAGCTATTATTGAATAAAAATATGGCAAAACAAATTCTTTTTGGTGAAGTTGCCCGAAAAAAAATAAAGGCGGGCATCGATAAATTAACCGACGCAGTTAAGGTTACCCTGGGGCCCAAAGCCAGATTGGTTGTTTTGGATAAGGGTTTTGGAGCGCCAGAAATTTCTGACGACGGAGTAAGCATTGCTAAAGAAATTGAATTAGAAGATAAAGTTGAGAACTTGGGAGTAGAGATTATGAAAGAGGTGGCTGAGAAAACTTCAGACACGGCTGGTGACGGAACAACTACGGCTATGATTTTAACTCAGGCCATAGTTTTTGAAGGCCTGAAAAATGTGGCGGCCGGAGCTGACCCCCTGGCTATAAAAAGAGGAATTCAAAAAGGGGCAAAGGCAGTTGTTGAAGATTTGAAAACTAATTCTAAACCGATTTCTCAAAAAGAAGAAATTGCTCAGGTAGCGACTATTGCTGCCTTAGATCCAGAAATTGGCAATCTCATTGCCAGTGTTTTTGCTGAAGTAGGGAAAGACGGAGTGATTACGGTGGAGGAATCAAAGAAGTTTGGCTTAGAAAGAGAAATTGTCAAAGGTCTCCAGTTTGACCGGGGTTATATTTCACCTTATATGATTACTAACACCGAAAGGATGGAAGCAGCTTTAGAAGAGCCCTATATTTTAATTACCGATAGAAAAATTTCTTCTATTCAGGAAATTCTACCGGTTTTAGAAAAAGTGGCTCAATCGGGCAAGAAAAATTTAGTGATTATTGCCGAAGAAGTGGAAGGAGAGGCTTTGGCCACTTTGGTGGTTAATAAATTGAGAGGAATATTTAATGCTTTGGCAATTAAAGCGCCGGGTTTTGGCGACAGAAGAAAAGAAATGCTCCAAGATATTGCCCAGGTAACTGGCGGCCAGGTAATCTCAGAAGAGTTAGGATTAAAACTGGAGAATATTGAATTAAAACAATTAGGCCGGGCCAGAAAAGTGGTGGCTGAAAAAGAGAAAACGACCATTATTGAAGGTAGAGGGGAAAAAGAAGAGATTGAGGCCCGAGTTAAACAAATTAAAAACGAATTAAAAACAACCGAGTCAGAATTTGACCGGGAGAAACTTGAAGAGCGTCTAGCTAAATTAACTGGCGGGGTGGCGGTTATTAAAGTGGGAGCCGCCACTGAAATTGAACAAAAGGCCAGGCAGAAAAAAACCGAGAACGCTCTCAACGCTACCCGGGCAGCGGTTGAAGAAGGAATTTTACCAGGTGGTGGCGTAGGTCTTTTGAGGTCCCTTTCGGTTTTGGAAAAGATTAATTTGGAAGGAGATGAGAAAACCGGATTAAATATTTTAAAGAAGGCCTTGGAAAAACCTATCAAGCAGATTGTCGAAAATGCCGGTTTAGATGGAGCAGTGGTAATCGCTAAGGTAAAGGAAATTGGCGGGGATGCCGGTTTTGATGCTCAAAAGATGGAGTACGGAGACTTGATAAAAGCTGGGGTTATTGACCCGACCAAGGTGGTCAGGACCGCTTTGGAAAACGCTGCCTCAGCTGCCGGTATGATTTTGACCAATGAAGTAGTGGTAGCTGAAAAACCTGAAGAAAATCCGCCAGCTGGCGGAGGAAAAGGCGGTCTACCCGCTATGCCAGGCGAGTACTAATTTCGTGCCTAACTGAGTTAAATACAAAACTTCCTCATTCAAAGAGCTTAAATGCTCTTTTCAACCTTCGTTTCCATATATAAGTATTTAATTTATGAATGGAAACTTGGTATTTGATTTAGGGGGAGTTTTTAGTTATACTGGGAATAGGCCGAAAAATACTAATTATTAATTTCTAAAATTATGACTATTACTGGAATTATTATAATCGTTGCGGTTGTTATTTTTTGGATAATTTTTGTTTATAACCGCTTGGTTACCTTAAGAGCGCGGACTAAGGAGGCCTGGTCAGATATTGATGTTCAGTTGAAAAGAAGGTACAACTTAATCCCTAATTTAGTGGAAACGGTCAAGGGTTATGCCGCCCACGAGAGAGAACTTTTTGAAAAAGTGACTAAAGCCAGAGTTTTGGCCATGCAAGCCCAGACCGTAAAAGAAAAGGGCGAGGCCGAAAATGCTTTAAGTTCTACTTTGAAATCTCTATTTGCCGTAGCTGAAAATTATCCTGACCTGAAAGCTTCAACTAACTTTTTGGAACTACAAAGAGAGTTACGGGACACCGAAGATAAAATCCAGGCAGCCAGAAGATTTTACAATACCAATGTTAGAGACCTGAACATTAAAATTGAAAGTTTCCCGGCTAATCTTATTGCCGGCCTGCTCGGTTTCAAAAGGGCGGATTTCTTTGAAGCCGAAGAAGCGATCAAAGAAGTTCCCAAAGTTAAATTCTAGGCGATGAATCTTTACGCTCAAGCTGAGTCCAATATCCGGAAGACCTGGCTTTATTTATTTTTCTTTTTGATTTTAATTATTGCTATCGGCTGGCTCATTTCTTATTTTTTGCAAAGCTCAGTAATTTTATGGATAGCAGTAGGAGTAGCTCTTCTGCTTAATTTTTTTAGTTATTGGTATTCAGACAAAGTAATTTTAGCAATGACTCAGGCTAAGCCCATTGAAAAGAAAGATAATCCCGAACTTTACCGCCTGGTAGAAAATCTTTGCATTACTGCTGGCTTGCCCCTGCCCAATATCTATATTATTAATTCTGCCCAGCCCAATGCTTTTGCTACTGGTCGTAATGCTAATCATGCCGTTATTGCCGTAACCAAAGGGCTTTTAGAAAAATTGGAAAGAGTAGAATTGGAAGGAGTAATTGCTCACGAACTTTCCCATATTGGTAATAAAGATATGTTAATTCAGACAGTGGTTGTAGTTTTAGTAGGAGTGATAGTAATTATGACTAATTTTTTCTTCAGAATAAGCTTTTGGGGAGGCACGGGTAAACAAGACAGCAGAGGCGGGGGACAGGCCAGAGTGATTCTGATTTTGATTTCTTTGGCTTTAGCTATTTTAGCTCCTATTTTTGCTCAGCTAATAAAATTAGCCATTTCCAGAAAAAGAGAGTTTTTAGCTGATGCTTCAGGTGCCCTATTAACCCGTTTTCCCGAAGGTTTAGCCCGGGCTTTAGAAAAAATTTCTGCTGATCCAAACTCTCTGCGGGGGGCCAGCGATGCTAATTCTCATCTTTTTGTTGCCAGTCCTTTTCGGGGAAAGGAACAGACTTCCTGGCTTCATAAACTTTTCGCAACTCACCCGCCGGTAGAAGAAAGAGTCAGAGCTTTACGGGTTATGAAAATTGAATAATCTGGAGAGGTCGCATAGAGGCCGAGTGCGTCTGCTTGGAGAGCAGATATACCTGAAAGGGTATCGTGGGTTCGAATCCCACCCTCTCCGCCAAGAAATTAAAATTAATAAAAAACTTATGAAAAACACAAAAAAAATTACATTATCCGTATTGCCAGAAAAGTTGGGCATTTGTCATCTTGATAAAAACAGCCCAATTCCAAGCTGGGCGACCAGCGGAGAGTTTTTCTCAATAACCAGAACTAACCAAGAGTTATCCATCATCTATCCCCAAGAAAAAATTCCCGGCGGCGTTTTGTTTGAAAAAAACTGGAGAGCTTTCAAAGTAGAGGGTTTCGTTGAGGGTCTATATTCGGTCGGAATTATCGCTTCTTTATCCCAACCTTTAGCTGAGGCAGGAATTAGTATATTTAATCTCTCAACCTACGAAACCAATTACGTTTTAGTCGAAGATAAAAATTTTGGGAAAGCCACCAAAATCCTAAGTAAGTTTTGCAATATTCAAAAGATATGATTTCATCCCCGATTGACGAGATTAAAAATCGGCTGGATATTGTCGAGGTGATCGGTTCTTATATTAAGTTTAAAAAAGCCGGAGCTAACTACCGGGCGCTTTGCCCTTTTCATTCAGAAAAAACTCCTTCCTTTTTTGTTTCGCCGGCCCGCCAAATCTGGCATTGTTTTGGCTGTGGAAGGGGAGGTGACATTTTTGGTTTTGTCAAAGAGATTGAAGGGGTGGAATTTGGTGATGCCTTGCGGATTTTAGCTCAAAAGGCGGGAGTGGAATTAAAAAGGCAAAGGCCGGAGTTAAAAACCGAAAGGCAACGGCTCTATGAAATTTGCGAGTGGGCGACCAGATTTTTTGAGAAACAATTAGCAGGGAGCTCAAGCGGTAAAGAAGCCAAAAAATATCTTCTTTCCCGCGGCATTACTGAAGAGAGTATTGAAAAATGGCGACTGGGTTATTCTCCTGATGTCTGGCAGAGTTTATCTGATTTTTTGACCTCCAAAGGTTATAAAAAAGAGGAAATAGAAAAAGCCGGCCTTTCAATTAAATCTGAAAAAGGTTCTTTTTACGACCGATTTCGGGGCAGAATTGTTTTTCCCATTTTTGATTTAAACTCTCAGGTGGTTGGTTTCAGCGGCAGGATTTTTAAATCTCCCGACACGGCCAAATATGTTAACACTCCCAATACTTTGCTCTATGATAAAAGCCGGATTTTATATGGTTTAGATAAGGCTAAAGTAGCCATTAGAAAAAAAGATGCCTGTATTTTAGTGGAAGGGAATACTGACGTAATTATGTCTCATCAGACGGGTTCCGAAAACGCCGTAGCTACTTCGGGAACCGCTTTGACCCCTTTTCAGTTAAAGATTCTCAAACGTTACTCCAATAATTTATTGATTGGTTTTGATATGGATGTGGCTGGCGAAACGGCTACCAAACGAGGAATTGATTTGGCTCAGACCCAAGGGTTTGACATTAAAGTAATTCGTTTACCCGAAGGTAAAGATCCAGCCGAAATTATTTCCAAGAATCCTAAAGAATGGGAAAAAACTCTCACTTCAACCGTTTCTATTCTTGATTTCTATTTTGAAACGGCTTTCGCTAACCGCGACCCCAAAACACCAGAAGGAAAGAAAGAAATTTCCAAAATTTTATTGCCGGTTATAAAGAGAATTCCCAACGAAATTGAAAAATCTTATTGGGTCCAAAAATTAGCCAAAAATTTGGAAGTCAAAGAAGAAGACGTTGAAGCTGAGCTTAAAAAGGTTAAATTAGAGGAGGATATTTACGGTTTGGAACCGGAAGAAACAATTAATCTGCCCCAGAAATCCCGGAAAGAGCTTTTGGAAGAAAGGTTGCTGATTTTAATCTTGAAAAGCCCCCAAAATATTAACCTGATTGATGAGGGAAAAGTTTCTTGTTTTTCGCCACCATATCAAGAAGTTTTAAGTAAATTAATAAAAAAACAATCACCCGAGCCTGAGCCATTTAACTACCTTTCTTTAAAAGCTGAGATTGAAGAGATTGAAGAAAAAGATATTTTGCCAGATATTCAGTTTTGTCTAAAAGAAATTCAATGTTTGGAAATTAAAAAAAGATTAGATCAAATCTCCCAAGAAATTAAAAAAGCTGAAGAAGATAAAAATTCCCAAAAAATCGAAGAATTAACCAGGGAATTTACTAAACTGGCTAAGGAAATTAGTCTATGAAAAAGAGAAAGAAAAAATCCGCCAGCTGGCGGAAAAAAAGAAAAAAAGCGGTAAAAAAGAAGCTAAAAAAGAAGAAAGTAGCCAAGAAAAAGCTAGTTAGAAAGAAAAGACCTAAAAAAGCTAAAAAGAAAAGAGTTAGAAAGAAAATAGCTAAAAAGAAAGTAAGGAAAGCAAAGAAGGTAAAGAAGGCAAAGAAACTGTCAAGAAAGAAAAAGACAAGAAGAAAGAAGAAAAGAGGGTTGCCTCTGGGCCGACCGAGAAAAGTTTTTTCTGCTGAAAAGTTCCAAAAACTTCTAGAACGGGGAAAACAGCGGGGTTTTGTTACGCCTTCGGAAATTTTGTTTTATTTCCCCGAAATAGAAAGAGACATCAAAGGATTAGACAAACTTTATGAAGATTTGGAAAGACAGGGAGTGGAAGTGAAGGAAGTAAGAGATTTTCTTACGGTAGGGGAAAAAGAAAAGAAAAGAACAAGCAGGGTAGAGGCAAGAATTGACCCGGTTCAGATGTATTTGAAAGAAATTGGTAAGGTGCCTTTTGTGACGGCCGCCGAAGAAAAAGAATTAGCCAAAAAAATTGAAAAAGGGGACGAGGAGGCGAAAAATAAATTAATGAAAGCGAATTTGAGGTTAGTGGTCTCTATCGCCAAAAGGTATGTTGGCAGGAGCCCTAATTTGACTTTGCTGGACTTAATTCAAGAAGGAAATATCGGTTTGAGAAGAGCAGTGGAAAAATTTGATTGGCGGCGGGGTTATAAGTTTTCCACCTACGCCACTTGGTGGATAAGACAGGCCATTACTCGGGCTTTAGCCGACCAGGCCAGAACCATCAGAATCCCGGTTCATATGGTGGAGACCATTTCTAAATATACCCAGTTAAGGCGCCGGCTTTTACAGGATTTGGGCAGAGAGCCTTTGCCAGAGGAAATTGCCGCGGAAATGGGCATTGAAGTAGATAAAGTTCATCATATTCAGAAAATCTCTCAAGAAACTATTTCTTTAGAAACGCCGGTAGGGGAAGATGAAGAAGATTCGGTTTTAGCTGAATTTATTGAAGATGAAAAAGTGGTAGCCCCCTCAGTGGAGGCAGCCCGAACTCTTTTGCGGGAAAGATTAAAAGAAATTTTAATTGATTTAACTCCCAGGGAACAAAAAATTTTATCAATGCGATTTGGTTTGGAAGACGGAATTACCCATACCTTAGAAGAAGTGGGCCAAGAATTCGGAGTGACTCGGGAAAGAATCCGCCAGATTGAAGCTAAAGCCCTGGAAAGAATCAGAGAACATCACTCCCTGAAAAAGTTGAAAGGATACTAAAAATATACTATAATTAAATACATTCCGCGGTGGCGCAATGGTAGCGCGGGTGCCTGTTAAGCACTAGGTTGTAGGTTCGAATCCTACCCGCGGAGCCTAGAAAGCCGCCTTATAGGCGGTTTTGGTTTGACAAAATATTGATAAAA
>CAYWKA010000005.1:30839-37328 GCA_964459265.1 uncultured Candidatus Saccharibacteria bacterium | reverse complement strand
AAAATGGCGGCAGCTGGTAAAAATATGAAAAAAATTTTGTTAATAGAAGATGAGAAAATTTTAGCTGAAATGTATCGAGATAAATTTACTCAAGCCGGCTTTGAAGTGGTTTTAGCTTTTGATTCTAAGGAAGGTCTGGAAAAAGCTAAAAAAGAAAAGCCAGATTTAATTGTCCTTGACATTTTACTCCCCAAAGAAAATGGAATTACATTTTTAACCTGGCTAAAAAAAGATTCAGAAATTTCTTCAGTTCCAGTGGTGGCTTTTTCGAATTATGATGACCCTGAAACAAAAAAACAGGCCGTAAAGCTGGGAGTTAAAGATTATTTAATTAAGACAAGCTATACGCCTCAAGAAATCGTGGAAAAAGTTAAAACATATTTAAAATAAAACATACGCATGAAAAGGATTATTAATACAGATACAGTAAATTATATCGAAAAAAAGGTGAAGGTCTGCGGTTGGATTAATACAGTAAGGGCTCATGGGAAAATTTTTTTTGTTGATTTAAGAGACAGGAGCGGAATTTTACAATTAGTCTGTACGCCAGAAACAGCGAAAAACCTGAGGCCCGAATGGGTTATTTGCGCAGAAGGAACAGTAAAAGAAAGACCAAAAGACATGCAAAACCCAAAAATTGAAACCGGAAAAGTAGAATTAGGAGTAGAAAAATTAGAAGTTTTAGCCAAGGCAAAAACTTTACCTTTCGCCATCGACACTGACGGTTATGAGATAAATGAAGAAAAAAGATTAAAATACCGTTATTTGGATTTGAGAAGAGGAAGATTGAAAAAGAATCTAATCTATCGCCAGAAAGTAATCCATTTTATCAGAGATTTCCTGAAAAACGAAGGTTTTATCGAGGTAGAAACTCCCATTTTAACCAAATCCACCCCCGAAGGAGCGAGAGATTTCTTAGTCCCTTCCAGATTGCAGCCAGGAAAATTTTATGCTCTTCCCCAATCGCCCCAACAATTCAAACAGCTTTTGCAGGTTGCCGGTTTGGAAAAATATTTTCAGATTGCCAGATGTTTTCGTGATGAAGACCCCCGAGCCGATAGACAAGCCGAGCATACTCAATTGGATCTGGAAATGTCCTTTGTTGACCAAGAAGAAATTTTGGATTTAACTGAAAAGCTCTATTCAGCGATTATTAAAAATCTATTTCCAGAAAAACAAATTCAAAAAATTCCTTTCCCCAGAATTACTTATAAAGAGGCGATGAAAAAATATAAAAGCGACAAGCCCGATTTAAGAAGGAACAAAAACAATCCCGAGGAGTTAGCTTTTTGCTTTATAGTTGACTTCCCGATGTTTGAGTGGCATGCCGATGAAAAAAAGTGGGGGGCCCAACACCATCCTTTTACCAAACCTCAAATTAAAAAAGGAGATATTAAAGAAATTAAAAAGAATCCAGAAAAAATCTTAGCTCACCAATATGATTTCGTCCTGAATGGCTACGAAATCGGCGGAGGAAGTATAAGAACCACTGATCTTGATGTGTTAACTGCTGTTTTTGAAGTTTTAGGTCACAAAAAAGAGGAGATTAAAAAGAAATTCAGCAATTATTTTGAGGCCTTCAGTTACGGCGTTCCGCCTCACGGCGGGATTGCTCCGGGCATTGATAGGTTTTTAGCGGTGGTCTTAGCAGAACCCAACATCCGGGAGATAATGGCCTTTCCTAAAACCGGTGACAATCGGGACTTAATGATGCAAGCTCCCAGCGAAGTAGAAGAAAAACAGCTTAAAGAGCTTCATCTAAAGATAACTAAACCGAAAAAAAGATGAACTTGAAATTATTTTTTCTCGCTTTCTTGCTCAGTTTGTTCTTATGGGGGGGAGTAAATTATTTCCAGGGCAGCCTGGAAAATATTTTCTATGCCCAAATTTCCCAACCGCTTGAAGAAATCTCTTTGGTTAAAATTCCCCCAAAAACAGTAAAGCCCGAGCTTGACCTCCAAGCCAAAGCAGCGCTTGCGGTTAGAGTGAATAAAAGTGGGAATGAAAAAAAACTTTTCAGCCAGAATATTAATCAACCCCTACTCATTGCCTCTTTAACCAAATTAATGACGGCCGCAATTGTTTTTGAAAATACGACCGAGGGCGATTATAATTTTTCCAGTTTAATAACGGTTTCTGAGGCAGCCGCGGCAAAAGAAGATGTACCGGTCTTTGGCAATTTGAGGGAAGAAGATGCATTATTATTGGAAAGAGCTTTGGAATTAATGTTGATTTATTCCAGCAACGACGCTGCCTTTGCTCTTTCAGAGATTATAGGTTCAGAAAACTTTGTTGACAGAATGAACCAAAAAGCTCAAAGTTTAGGGTTAGAAAATACTCATTTTATAAATCCTACTGGCCTGGACCCCGAGGGCATGCATTATGAAGGAAACAATATTGAATATTTCAATCACGCTACGGCCAAAGATTTAACTAAACTTACTCAATATATCTTAAAAGAATATCCGAGAATTTTTGAAATTTCTTTAAGCCAGAGGCCCTATCCTGTTGAAAATGGCGCTTCAGACCTGGTGATACCAGAAGAATTTAAGATTTTAGGAGGGAAAACCGGTTATACTGACGAAGCCGGCGGCTGCATGCTTTTGGTTTTAGAAAATGAAAAAGGGAGCAAATTAATTAATGTGATTCTGGGAGCTCCTTCACCTGAAACAAGGATTACCGAAACCCAAAAGCTCATTGACTGGCTATCCTTATGACTATTTTTACTTTTGATGTAATTAAACTTCTTCTCTTGTCCGGCATCTCAGCAGTGGTAGCTTTGCTTTGGGCGCCGGTTCTGGTAGAGCTTTTGAAGAAATTTAAGTTTTGGAAAAAAGAAGCCAGGACCAAAACCATCACTGGAGATGAAGCTGAAGTAATTTACGCTTTGCACAAAGACAGAGAAACTGCTGTCCCTCGAGGTGGGGGAGTTTTAATTTGGATTTCGGTCCTTTTTGTAATTTTTCTATTTTTTATTTTAGCTAATGCTCTTGATATTTGGTGGGTTAAAAAATTAAATTTTTTGTCTAGAAGCGAAACCTGGCTGCCTTTATTCACTTTAGTTGCTGCTTCCTTAGTCGGTCTTTCAGATGACATTCTCCAGGTTTTGGGTAGAGGAAAATATATTGGTGGGGGGATAAGATTTACCCGGCGATTGCTGATTGTTATTATTATTGGTTTGATTGGCGGTTTGTGGTTTTACTATCAACTGGGCTGGGACACTATTCATATTCCTTTAATCCAAAACTTCCCCGAAGGAATTATTTTTCCCATCGGTATTTGGATAATACCCCTTTTTGTTTTAGTCACTGTTGGTTCTTGGGCCGGCGGCGTGATTGATGGTTTGGATGGATTGGCGGGAGGAGTCTTTGCCTCTATTTTTGGTGCTTTTGCTATTATTGCTTTTACTCAGGGTAAAGCCGACTTGGCCACTTTTTGCGCTGTAATTTTGGGGACTCTTTTTGCTTTTTTGTGGTTTAATATCCCGCCGGCCAGGTTCTATATGGGAGAAACCGGCATTTTAGGATTAACTACCACTATGGCGGTAGTAGCTTTCTTAACCGATTCGGTAATGGTCCTACCAATTATTGCTGGCCTTTTGGTAATAGAAGTTGGCTCAATGATTTTGCAATTATTATCTAAAAAATTTCGTCATAAAAAAATCTGGCTGGCCACTCCGCTTCATCATCATTTTGAAGCTCGAGGTTGGCCCGCTCATCAGGTAACCATGAGGTTTTGGATAATTAGTATGGTTTTAGCAATTTTGGGAGTAGCCATAAGATTATTAGGATGAAGGCTCAAAGTTTAAGAAAAAAATATCCTAAGTTTATTTATCAAGGGTATTCTTACAGAATTTCTAAAAATAATTTAGAAATTCTTTTTGAATTTAAGACAGAACCCAATATTAAATTCAGACCCAAAGTCGTTATTGAAAATGTCGATAAATCTCAAATCAAAAGGGTGGGGGATAGGGTACTAAATAATTTAGTATTCAATCTGGGATTAATAGAAATTCCCAGTTATTGGAAAGCAACCTGTTCGCCGCTAATTGAGATTAAAGCCGGCTATTTAGACAAAGAGCAAATTAAATGGTGGAAAGATTTAATAATAAAGGGAATGGGACAGTTTTTTTATGAAAACCGAATCAATTTTAAAAGCCCCAACTTCCTCACTATTAAAACTGAAAGGCAGAAACGTGTTAATAAGACGATCGTCAAATTAACACGTATGGATAAAGAGAAGATGTTGGTGGCGGTTGGGGGAGGTAAGGATTCAGTGGTGACCTTGGAGGCCTTGAAAAAAGCTAAAAAGGATATTATTTGTTTTTCTTTAAATCCTACCGAGGCGGCTCAAAAAATAATGAAGGCAGCTGGTTATCAAAAGCCGATTACTGTCAGAAGAAAGATTGATGAGAGGCTCTTGAAGTTAAATAGGCGGGGATTTTTAAACGGTCATACTCCTTTTTCAGCTTATTTGGCTTTTTTAAGCATATTGGTGGCAACGATTTTTGGAGATAAATACGTTGCTTTTTCCAACGAAAGAAGTTCTAACGAGGGCAATGTTAATTATTTAGGAAAAATAATTAACCATCAGTGGTCAAAAAGTTTTGATTTTGAGAAAAAGTTCAGAAAATATGCCAAAAAACATTTAGCTAAAGACACAGAATATTTCAGCTTTTTGCGGCCTTTGTACGAAATTCAAATTGTAAAATTATTTTCTAAATATCCAAAATATTTTCCTGTTTTTCTAAGTTGTAATGAGGCCTACAAAACAGCTTCCGGAACTAAAAAACCGGCTAAAAAATGGTGTGGCCAGTGCTCAAAATGCTTGTTTATCTTTGTTTGTCTTTATCCTTTTTTAAAAGAAAAATGGCTACTAAAAATCTTTGGCAAAAATCTTTTTGAAGACAAAGAGCTTTTACCATTAATGCAAGAATTAATAGGGGAAAGGAAGTTTAAACCTTTTGAATGCGTTGGCACCAAAAAAGAAACTCTCATCGCTTTCTACCTCAGCTGGAAAAAATTTAAAAATGGTCAAGAACAGTTCTTGACCAAATTGCCGGTTTTGTTGGGGTATTTTGAGGAAAAAATTCTGCCTAAATATCCTGATTTAGATAAGGAATCAAAGAAAATGTTAAGCTCCTGGGATAAGCAACATAATTTACCTAAAGAGTTCGCTGAGGCTTTGTCTCATCTCGCACCAAGCGTGACTTTGTCTCGCTCGGCGTTTGAAAAAGCGCTTAAAAAAGTGATATCTTGAAATTAGAATGCAGTTAAATGAATTAGAAAATAAAAAAGTTTTAATTTTGGGATTTGGTAAGGAAGGAAGGGATAATTTTTTGTTTTTAAGGAAAGCTTTTCCTAAAAAAGTTTTAGGAATTGCCGATCAAAAAAGTCAATTAAACTTAAAAGAAAAAAGGGTAAAACTTCATTTGGGGAAAAATTATCTGAAAGCTCTTAAGAATTATGAAGTAATCATTAAATCGCCGGGTATTCCGCCAAAGATAATAGCTCCCTTTATCAAAAAATCACAAAGAATTATTTCTCAGACCGAGATTTTTTTTGAAAATTGTCCCGGAAAAATTGTGGGCATTACCGGTACTAAAGGTAAAAGCACTACCGCCTCAATGATTTATAAAATTCTAAAGGAGGAAGGAGTTAAAGTGCACTTAGTAGGGAATATTGGAAAACCAGTCCTATCTTCTTTAGAAAAAGCTAAAAGAAACGATGTTTTTATTTATGAGCTATCCAGCCATCAGCTTTTTCATCTTAAAGAAAGTCCTCAGATTGCTGTCTTTTTAAATATTTACCCCGAACATTTAGATTATTACCGTAATTTTATGGAATATGCCAAAGCCAAAGCTAACATTACTCTGCACCAAAGTAAAGATGACTTTTTAGTTTTTAATTCAGAGGACAAGCTGATTAAAAAGTTTGCCAGAAAATCAAAAGCTAAAAAAATTCCAATTAGAGGAAAATACTATTCTTTAAATAAGGAAGCGGCTAGGGCAGTAGGGAAGATATTTAAAATTCCTATAAAAACTATTAATAGGGCCCTTAAAAGTTTTAAATACCTTGCTCACAGATTAGAAAGAGTGGGGATTTTTCAAGGAATTACTTTTTATAATGACGCCCTAGCTACTATTCCTGAAGCCACTATGGGAGCTATGGAAGCTCTAGGGAATAGAGTAGAAACCATTATGCTGGGAGGGTATGAAAGAAATATCGATTATAAAAACCTGGCCCAAAAAGTTTTGAAAAGCAAAATTAAAACCGTAATTTTATTTCCCACTACCGGAGAAAGAATCTGGAAAGAAATCTGCCGGCAGGGTAAGAAAGTACCAAAGCATTTTTTTGCAGATGATATGGTTGAAGCAGTTAAATTGGCCTATCAGTATACCAAACCGGGTAAAATTTGCCTCCTTTCTACGGCTGCCTCTAGTTTCAGTATTTTTAGAGATTACAAAGAAAAAGGAAATTTATTTAAGAA
>CAYWKA010000005.1:14818-30739 GCA_964459265.1 uncultured Candidatus Saccharibacteria bacterium | reverse complement strand
TATGTTAAGAGATTTGGTAAAAAACCGAGGGGGTCAGCCTGATATTTTTTTAGCTGGAGTAGTTCTGGCTTTGATAGTTTTAGGAATTCTGATTTTGGCCAGCGTTTCTGCTTCTCTTTCCCAGGAAAGATTTGGCACTACTTATTATTTTTTAAATCATCAGATTCTTTTTGGCTTAATCCCCGGCTTTCTTTTGGGATTTCTGGCTTTTAAGGTTAAATTGAGTTTCTTTAAAAAGTGGGCTCCGGTATTGCTTTTGGTTAATCTGATATTTTTAGCTATGGTTTTCTTGCCACTAGTGGGCTCGGCTTCGGGGGGAGCCGACAGATGGGTATCTCTGGGTCCTCTTTCTTTTCAGCCATCAGAATTCTTAAAGCTTTCTTTTATTCTTTATCTGGCTGCTTGGTTGGCTAGCCGGACCTCAAAAGAAAAAAGATTTAACCAAACTTTTATTGCCTTCCTCTCGGTAGTTGGTATAATTAGCTTGTTTTTAATCCTTCAGCCAGATATCAGTACTTTAGGAGTAGTGGCAGTTTCAGCTGCTTTAATGTATTTTTTAGCCAATACTCCTCTTTGGCACAGCATTTCGATAATTTTAATCGGGGGTGGGGGATTGCTGGCCTTAATCAAACTTGCTCCTTACAGGTTAAATCGGTTGTTGGTTTTTCTTAATCCCGAATTAGACCCGATGGGAAAAGGTTATCAGATAAAACAGGCCTTAATTACTGTGGGTTCAGGTGGACTTTTTGGCCTGGGTTTGGGAATGTCTCAGCAAAGATTTAGCACTTTTTTGCCCCAGTCAATGTCTGACTCAATTTTCGCTATTTTTGCTGAAGAAACCGGATTTGTAGGAGCAGTGATTTTAATCTTGTTTTTTCTGCTGCTTTTGTGGCGAGGATTTAGAATAGCTAAAATGAAAGAAGATAAATTTTCCCAATTGGCCGCCTTGGGACTGACGGTCTGGCTATGCCTTCAGGGATTTACCAACGTGGGGGCGATGATAGGTATTTTACCCTTAACCGGCATTCCTTTGCCATTTATTAGCTACGGAGGATCGGCCTTGGTGGCAGAATTAATCGGAGTTGGCATATTATTAAATATTTCAAAAACGTAATTATATCATCATTATGAAGATTTTATTTACTGGTGGCGGCACCGGCGGTCACGTTTTGCCAATCGTTGGGATTACCAGGGAAATAAGAAGAATCTATTCTCAAAAGGACCTTCAGTTTTTTTATGTAGGGCCAAAAGATGAATTTGGTGCAATTTTTTTATCTCACGAAGGGATAGAAATAAAAAATGTTCTGGCAGGAAAAATTAGAAGATACTTGGATTGGAAAACAGTACTACAAAACTTAGCAGATCTTCTTTTTAAAATTCCTCTGGGCACTCTTCAGTCTTTCTTTTACGTTTTCTTTTTAGCGCCGGATTTAATCTTTAGCAAAGGAGGATTTGGTTCAATTCCGGGAGTAGTTTCCAGCTGGCTCCTTCGAGTACCAATTTTTCTTCACGAATCCGATGTTACTCCGGGTTTGGCTAATAGATTTATTTCCCACTTTGCCTTAGAGATTTTCGTTTCTTTTCCCCGAACTGAATATTTTCCGCCAAAGAAAATGATCCAGGTGGGCAACCCCATTCGCCGAGAAATTTTAGAGGGAAAAAGAGAAGAAAGCCAAAGATTTTTTAAATTAAGCGGGGAAAAACCAGTAATTTTTATTGCGGGCGGTTCTCAAGGAGCCCAAAGAATAAATGACAAAATTTTGGAGATTTTACCAGAACTTTCGAACAATTTTGAGATATTACATCAGTGCGGAGAGAAAAATTTAGTAGAAGTAAAAGCTGAAGCTAAAGCTATAATGCCAAAAGAACTAGAAAAGAACTATCATCTTTTCTCATTTTTAAAAGAAGAGCAATTAAGACGGGCCTATGCTGCCTGCGATTTGATTATTAGTCGGGCCGGTTCGGGAAGTATTTTTGAAATTGCTGCCTTGGGGAAAGCTTCTATCTTAATTCCCTTGCCCGAAGCTGCTCAAAATCATCAGGTGAACAATGCTTATGCTTATGCTGAAAAGGGAGCAGCCATTGTTATGGAAGAAACTAATTTTACCTCACATTTTTTCTTAGAAAAACTAAAATATCTCTTTTCTCATCCTGAAGAGCTGGAAAAAATGCAAAAGACAGCTAAAGAGTTTGCCAAACCCCAGGCTGCCAAAATCATAGCTGCCTACATTTGTAGCTATTTGTTAAGTTAAGCTATTTGTATTAATCTGAAAGAAAGATTATGTTTGTTGAAGATTTTAAATTTTCGAAGCCCGGGGAAGTCAGGGTAAGAATTGCTCCTTCACCGACCGGTTTTTTGCATATCGGGCTAGCCCGAACTGCTCTTTTTAATTATCTCTTTGCTCAGTCGCATCAGGGCAGTTTTGTTTTAAGGATCGAAGATACCGATAAGGAAAGATCTGACCCAAATTTTGAAAAAGATATTATTGAAAATCTCAAATGGTTGGGGCTGGAGTGGGAAGAAGGACCTGATGGGGAAGGAAATTATGGTCCTTACCGCCAAAGTCAAAGATCAAACATTTACGCTAAATATTTAGAAAAACTGTTCAAAGAAGGTAAAGCTTTTTATTGTTTTTGTTCGGAAGAAGAGCTGGAAGCTCAAAAGCAATATCAATTATCAATAGGGGAACCGCCCCGCTACAAAGGACCTTGCGTTCAACTTTCAGAAAAAGAGGTTAAAAAAAGATTAGCTGAAGGAAAACCATCGGTAATAAGATTTAAAGTTCCCGAAAAAAAAGTAGAGTTTGAGGATCTAATTAGAGAGAAAGTAGAATTTGACGCCTCTTTGATAGGGGATATTGTTATTGCTAAAAACTTAACTGCTCCTTTATACAATTTTGCGGCAGTGGTAGATGATTTTGAAATGAAGATCAGCCATGTTATCAGAGGAGAAGAACATATTTCTAACACTCCAAAGCAAATTCTTATCCAAGAAGCTCTAGGTTTCCCCCGGCCTGTTTATGCTCACTTACCTTTAATTTTGGGGCCGGACCGTAGTAAACTAAGCAAGCGCCACGCTGCGGTCTCTGTAAGGCAATATAGAAAAGAAGGTTATTTGCCCGAGGCCTTAATTAACTTTATGGCCTTTTTGGGCTGGAATCCGGGAACTGAACGGGAAATTTACTACTTGCCTTCTTTAATCAAGGAGTTTTCTTTAGAAAGGGTCCAAAAAGGAGGAGCGATCTTTAATGGTAAAAGGTTAGATTATTTAAATGGATTTTATATTCGCCAAAGATCAATTGAGAAGTTGACTGAATGGTGTATTCCTTATTTAATTGAGGCGGGATTAATCGAAAGAGCAGAGGGTAATCCTGACAACCCCGGAAAAAAGAAGGCAGGATTAAAGCTTTTTGAAGATGAGCGGTTGAAATTCAAAATTAGAGAAACCGGTGAAGAAATTTCTTTTGAAACTTTAAAGAAAATTGTAGCTCTCTATCAAGAGAGACTGAAGAAATTATCAGAAATTTCTGAATTGACTAAATTTTTCTTTACAGATAAGCTAGAATATAGCAAAGATTTACTAAATTGGGAGGAAATGTCAACGAAGGAAGTCGGGCAATCACTTAATGAATTGGGAAAAATCCTATCGGATTTGAAAACTGAAGATTGGAAAAAAGAAAATTTAGAGAAAATTCTGCTATTGAGGGCTAAAGAGATAGGGGATAGGGGACAACTGCTGTGGCCCTTCAGGGTGGCACTCACAGGCAAGGAAGCTTCAGCTGGCCCTTTTGAAATTGCCGAAATACTAGGTAAAGAAAAGACTTTAAAGAGAATTAAACAAGCTGAAGAATTAACGGTCAATGAGCTTCGCTGATTTCCACCTTCGTCTTAATAAATTAAGACTTGGCATATGAAGAAAATAATTATAATTTTTGTTCTCTTGGGCTTGATTTCGCCAGTTTTTAGTTGGGCTGAGGATACTTCCGAACCAATCCAAGCCCCGAAAACCATGGAAGAAGCAAAAGAACTAGGAGAGGAGGCCTTAGAGGTTGGCCAAAAAAAATTACCAGGGGTCTTAGAAAAAATCTGGAACGAAAATGTCATACCTGTTTGGGAAAAAATGTACAATTGGTTTTTGGAAAATATCTGGCCAAAAATTGAGAACTGGTTTAAAAAAGAAGTAGAACCAAGGGTAAAAGGGGAAGTCGAGAAAAGAAAACCAATCTTAGAAGAAGAATTTCAAAAAGAAAAAGAAGAATTGAAAGAAGAAGTTCCGGAGGTAAGTAAATCTCTCTGGGAAAAATTCAAAGAATTAATTAAATAATATCTTGCGACATCTTGACAAAGACTAAAAAAAGAAGTATTATCAAACTCGGCAGAAAAGCTGGCTAAAGTCTACTTATGGGTTAGATTGAAGCTGTGCCATAGGCGTCACCTCCTGGTAGAATAGAAGCCAGCTTTTCTGCCTCAACCTTAGGCCTTTGTCAATTTTCTCGGTTCTCGGCACAATGTTGCCGTAATTAATGAAATGATCAAGTGATTGATTATATTTGAGACGCGTCCCTCTGGCCGTGTCTCCGTTTTTTTATACAGATAAAAGACGCAGGGGATGGCTTGACAGGGTTTTTTAGCCTGTTATTATTAATATAGAGAATGTCGGACAATGTAGGTAAAGCGACACTTTATATAGGAGGTGAAACCACTCCCCCAAATGTATGAAAAAATCCACTATTCCTATCATTAAACATATCACCGATTTTTTAGATTATTGTGAAGTTGAAAAAGGTTTATCAGATAATACTCAAAAGAATTACCAGCGCTACCTCGCCAAGTTTATCTCTTGGCTTAAAAAGACCAAAAAAGATGCTCTCCTGCCCCATGAACTTACGGCTGAGGATATTTGGGCTTATAGGTTATATTTATCTCGTTATACAGACAAAAAAGGCCGTCCTTTGAAGAAAGTTACCCAGAACTACTATCTTATCGCTTTAAGAGCGCTTCTGGGCTATTTTAGTGCCAAGGACGTGGTTTCGCTCCCTGCCGACAAGATAGCCCTTCCAAAGGGCGCTAAAGCCGAAAAAACGGTTAAATTCCTTAATTTAGAGCAGATAGAGCGGCTTTTATTGGCTCCTAATACTAAAAAGTCGACCGGCCTAAGAGATAGGGCTATTTTGGAATCCCTTTTCTCAACTGGCCTTAGAATAGCTGAATTAGTTAACCTTAACCGTGACCAGTTTGCTAATATAAAAGATAAAAAAGATTTGGAGCTTGGAATTATTGGCAAAGGAAGCCATCCTCGAACTGTTTACTTTTCAGAAAGGGCTTTGGATTGGCTTAAGAAGTATTTAGACACTCGCAAAGACAAAGAAAAAGCCCTGTTTATCCATTACAGAGCCCGGGAAGATGCCGAAGCCCGTCTTACAGCCCGTTCCATAGAGAGAATTGTCAAAAAATACGCTGTTTTGGCCGGCGTTCCCATCTTTACCACTCCTCACACCCTTCGTCATTCAATGGCAACAGATTTGTTAACTCAAGGTGTGGATTTGCGAACCATCCAGGAATTCTTGGGCCATAGAAATATCGTCACAACCCAAATCTATACTCATGTAACAAATAAAAGATTACGAGACGTCCATAGGCAATATCACTCTCTTGGTAAAAATTTAAAATAATGAAAAAGGTCGATTAAAATTATGAAATCAGATTAATATGAAATTAAAAAGAATTGCAGTTGCAATTTTAACAGGATCAATACTTGGAATCTTCTGCATAATTGGAGCAAGTGCAAGAGTGGGTTTTTCGGGAAATGAATTGTTTTTATTTGCCTTATGGTATAACCGTTTTTTAATGGGGGTTGTTATTGGGATTGCTTCTGATTTAAAAATTATTAAGACAAAATGGAATGTTTTTCTTCGAGGAGGTATCCTCGGACTTATTGTTACTGCTGCCTTTTTTCTTTCTACCGGGTTTCGTGATATCCCGAGTTTCTTTGCGGGAATTATTTATGGATTAATAATTGATTACGTCGCTACTAAGTTTGAATAATTTTTAACGAATAAAAAACCGTTAGTTCCCCTAACGGTTTTCTCTCACCTGCTCAATAAATCTTCGATTTATTTCGACCTTCGATGAATTTTCAATCCCTCTCGGTGAATAAAAAGAGGCTAAGCCACAATATTATTATATTAGCAGTTTAGCCTTTTAAATTTGGACCATCCACGGTTTCGTTTTCCGCTCTGCACGGCTACGTTCTAAAAAGAAATTCCCAAAAATTCCTACTTTCCTTAACCGTCTTCGGGTCTGCTTTAAACTCTCTTTCTTTGAAATAGGAATCTTAAGGATAGGAATACCTCCGGGCCCCCGGACCGAAAAGAAGAACAATTCCGTAAGGTCTTCGTCTACCAAAACATTGATACCTTGGTTGTAAGCGTACTTTGCCACTTTGTCTACGCAATCCCAAAGATGAAATCCCGTTACAATTAACTCCTTCGTAGGCTGCGGACATAAGTCAAGGATTTTTTCTTCCTTAGGATATATGCGTTTCTTGCAATGGTCTTCAAAAGTTACGCCACAAGCGCCAATAATATCATTCCCATTTACTGAAAACCCTTTCAACAATTGAGAAATATCGGGTTTTACCAGGTCTCCCGGCGCTGAAAACATTACGCAAATCATCTGAAAATCAGGATATCTTTTCCGAATAAGCTCCTGATATATCTCAGCATACCTTACTTTTACCTCAGGTAGTTCTTCCTCGTCGACCAAGGCGTCGGCATACGGTTGAATCGGATACAAAATCAAAATTGACTTCATCCGAGCACCTCCTTTTCGATTTGAAATAAATCCTCGTTATTTATACTAAATTATTCTTATTTTGTCAATAAAAAACCGCTAGTTCATTTAACGGTTTTCTCTCATCTGCTCAATGAATCTTTGATTCATTTCGACCTTCAATGAATTTTCAATTCATCTCAGCATTAAATGTCGCACAATATTAGGAGCCTCTTTTGAATAGCTCCCTTAGTTTAATTTTTGCCTGTTCAAGAATTTTCTTTTGTTTTACCGGTAAATTCTTCCCTGCCCGATTGATGTAAAGGTTAAGCATGGACATTGCCGACTGGAAAGGATTTGCCTTACGACGCAAACTTAATTCTGCCGATTTCTTCAATGAGCTAGCAATACGTTTAGGATCTTTCCATGTGAACACTCCCCTATCTAAGTCCAGGGCATTGCTGTATTTTGTAACGTGCCCTGACCAATTTTGCTTTTTCATATTCCTATTCTATCAAAAAACCGCTCTCTTGAAAAAGCGGCCGAAATTGACTTCCCCAACTGGACGACGTTAAAACCTATTAGAACCTGGCTGATTAATCCTAATTAAAAAGAGGTTATCCTTTAGAAGAACAACCCCTAATAAGCCGTATAAATAGCGTCATTGAAGCTGCCAAAACCGCTTTTTAAACTCCTGCCTCGATTTTCTCACACTCTTTTTCGACAGAATGCCATTTCTCGTCCTCGAAGAACTCTGCTGCTTGTTGAATATAGTCCCGGATAACCTCCCTATAGAAATGGAACATTTCAGGCCAAACAAACACCCTACCGTCTTCAAGAATAAGAACACTTTTAGCTACTGGCCACATGCCAGTAGCACCAGCTGGGTCTGACCTATATTCTATACTCACGTCGTCTTTGTCTGGCCAAACAGTTGGTAACGGTCCGCATTCCATTTTTGCCATATCAAGTAAAACCAGAAAGGCACCTCTGGAACCATCAAATATAATATTACCTTTTGGCGGCCTAATCCATCCTGCTTTTACTACAGCACCTTCGGCTTCATCTTGATACCGTCCAATGGCAACTGCCTTTATCCATAATGGAACAGATGTAATAGGTTTAGGTACCTCTTTCTCTCTTTTCAGTTTTTTAAGAACGCTATTAAACTTTTCCAAAATTTTCATTTCTAACCTCCTCTTAGAATTCTACGTGTTTATTATCATATTAAATTAAAAAAATCAAGCCTCGATGGCTTGAAAATCTTACCCCACCCCGACTGAACGCTATTCGAACCTATCTTGTGAGGATTTAAACATTTTCCCATGCCCAGGAATTATGTAATCTGCAATTTCTAATAGTTTTTTTCGAGATTCAATAAGTTTTTTTATATCCATATGTTCTGGGTCATTATCTGGTTTATCTATTTTTATTTTTTGTTTTTCATTGTCCAACCACCAGAAAACATCTCCTGCAACAGCGTAAACTCCTTCTTTCGTCTTTACAATCAAAGAGCAATGTTCTTCTTTATGTCCTGGCGTGCGAATTACTTTTAAATCTGTTCCAGGAATAATTCCTCCATGCTCAGGAATAACTCCTCCGTGTTTATTTATAATATCTTTTTCGTAAATATAAAGTTCATCAATTATTGTCGCATTTTCAAAAATACCAGCTAATAAAGCGTGATCTACATGACCATGCGTTAAAAAGACATAATCTATATCAGAGGTCTTTAAATTATTGTCTGATAACGCCTTAAGTAATCTTTCTCTATTGCAACCTGGATCAACTATTATGTTCTTTCCGTTACTTTGAATAAAAACAACTGTAGAGTTTGCCAACCAACCCCTCTTCGTCTCTCTGGCATAGCCCTGGATTAAAACTTTTACTTTAGCCATATGCTTTAATCTAATGGAATGTCATCTTTTAGATTAAATTCTGGAGAGCAAATTAAGAAATATCTCATTTTTCCAATTATGTTATAGGGCGTGTTTTTAGGAATAAAAACTAAGTCGTTCTCAGAGACGGCTTCTTCTTTGTTGTTAATTATAAACTTTCCATTACCTTCAATAACAAAGTAAATTCTATCTTCGTTTATGCATTTAAGCTTTCCGTGATCGCCGTCAATCTCAATTAAGGCTCCGCTAAAATTAGGATTTATCTTGTATTCTGTAATTTTCATGGGGCCTCTCTCTTTTTTATTCGTGTCAAGATATTTAATAATCATTATTTCATTCTAACAAAAAACCGCCCTTTTTAGGAGGCGACGTCTCAGAATATACCTTTTGCGACATATTCGGGCTAAATTTTGATAATTAGATAAATTATTAAAAGAATAAAGGCTAACCCCCAATATGTAACCCAAAATCGATCATACAGTTTCTTCCAATTTTCTCTCTCAACTGGTCCGTTTGGAGTTTTACGCCAGCGAAGATGAGGCCAGTAATAAGAAAATATTGATTTACTTCTAGTAAATTTTGGGCTCCAATTTAATAATTCGATAACATGACAAGAAAAATCCCAAAAAACCATCGCTGCTAAAATATAGAGAATAAAATCTAAATTCATATTGGGGCTAAATTTTGGTTATTTTTCAACTACTTTAACTAAAATTGATTCAAAAATAGGGTCAGCTCCATTTTTCCTATATTAGGCCTTCTTGATATTCTTGCCCGTTTATCTTGGGAAATACAGGGTAAATTCTTTGGACTCTGCCGACTTGCCCATCTTTTAACCGCACCTTAATCCCGCGATGATGAGAGGCAGAACTCGTCAAAATTTCCGCCACTATTCCGCGGGTAAGCTTTCCTGTTCTCTGGTCTTCTTTAAGCGCAATTTCCACTTCCGAACCGATTTTTACATTTTCCCTCTTTTGCCCGTCCATAATTTTATTTTTAGCTAAATTTTAGTTATTTTTTACCGCTCTTTTTTCTCTTTCCTTTGATTCTGGTATGTTCGAGGCGGGTGGCAAGACCCCACATTCTTCTCCTTTGGTTTTGTTTTAAATTCTTTTTCATAAATTTCGGATTAAATTTAAGCTATTTTCTTTTGATTGATGAGCTCTTGCATTAAGTCACCGTATTTTTTAGTTTCTATTTTCGCGCCCGGTGCTAAAATATTTAACAAATCTGAACATTCTTTCTTTGCTTCATTTGTCTTATTTTCGGAAGACACTATTTTTTCAATTTCTATAAAATTACCTAACTGCTCTACTTTATCCAGAGATATTTTGAAGTCCTTATAGGAATAATCTTCTCTTATTTTCTTAATAGTGAATGCTTCTTCAAAATCTAATTTCTTCAACATTTTCTCTGCCATTTCAGCGCTTGTTACCTCGCTACTCAATTCAATACCACCCTTTTCTCTCAAGATCTCTTTAAATTCCAATGTTTTCTTATCCTTGACCTCTCTTATTCTGGCGCTTAAACCTCCTTCAACTATCATCTTATTTGAATCTAAGAACTTGCTGGCGCCAAACACTCTATCTATCTGAGTCTCTGACCCTACAAAATCAGCTTCAATTTTCTCAAGGGCTTTTTTAATTTTATCAAATCCGTCCGCCTTAGCTCTAATTTCTACTTCAATATTCATAAATTCTCAATTTCGGGCTAAGTTTTGATTATTTTTTGTATTTCCCGTCGTGCCCCCCGAGATAAAGATTAGTATGCTTTCCTTTTGTCTTTTTGATAGGAAATCTCTTTTTATTATCTTTTATTGTCATTTCTATTGCCTCATCAATATCCAAGCCACAACTGTTTGCCAATACCGCCAGAAACCAGTATATGTCGCCTATCGCATCTTTGACTTCTCCCCTGTTCTTTTTCAGAACTTCTTTAAGTATTTCCGGGTTTTGCTCCCACTTTACTAAATTGCGCAATTCACCAATCTCTTCTACTATTCCCAATAAAATATCTTTTGGATTATAAAACTGGCTCCAATTTCTGTCGTTGGTGAACTTTTTTATTGCTTTTTGATATTTATTCATATGTTTTATTTTAACATAAAAACCGCCTTCTTGGCGATTTTTTATTTTTAATATCCCCTACTCCTTTATACCCTTTGTCTTTTTTTGTCTAGTGAGACAAATAAGAAAGGGACTTGACATTTTTTTAATAAGGCGTAATATGTAGGCAGGCTTAGAAGTCGAGGTATCTTAAAGTAGTCTTTCGTAATTCAAAAAGTCAAAGAAGGTGCCTTCTTTTTCACCTTCACTAACACTTGGTAATTAACGAGGCGTAAATTAAGTAGAGCGACTAAAAAGTCATTGAAAGGTCGCTTTTTTTATTAGTATTAATTCGTGAAAAAAAATGGCTTTCAAAGAAAATTCCGACAGAGAATTTTCCAGAAAAATGTATCAAGGAAACTGGAAATGTTCTGACTGCGGAAAAGAAATAACAGAGCTTCCGTTTGAGCCCTCTGGCGACAGACCTCTCTATTGCAGAGATTGTCACGCCAAAAGGAGACCTCAAAGATTCGGACGCTACTAAAACAAAAATGCCGCTCCTCTCGGGGCGGTATTTTTGTTAGTTTCAGATATTAAAATTATTTATTAAACTCTACGGTCTCTATCCAAAAATTATGCCAGTTAAGATCCTTTATCAAACCATTTTCCACTATATCCAGTTTTTTAGGAGTTAATCCTTTCTCGCCAATTATTCTAACACATTTTTTAGTGTCTTTACTAAAAATTCTAACCTGATAACGCTTATTCTTTAGAATTTTCATCAATCTCATTATACCATCTAAAGCAAATAAATACAAGGTAAGAAAAAACCTCCCAAATTGAGCGGACAAGATGCGTAGTGCGACATAAAATAAAAGTCCTAACATTTAATTCATGTTAAGACTTAATACTTAGTTTTTTCAATGCTCTCATTTCGAGTTGCCGAGGTCGTGTTATGTTATTAAAACCCATCAGACCAGCAATTTCCTGGAGCTTCAGACAAATCCCATCTGCGAGTCCAAATCTTAGAGAGAGAACCTGAAAAGCTCTTTTGTCTTCCTTTTCTAAAGTAGCAATACGACCATCCCGCAAAGCTATTAATACTGCTTTATAAGTATCTAGACGAGATAAAGACAAACCGTCAGGAAATCGGGGCATATTTAGTCTTTCAGCTATTATAGCATTAGGGATAAGGAGTGACTTTATCTTTTTGATGCGCCAGGCTATTTGTCTGGCGGTCGCCTCTGAATTTTTTCCTACTTTGAAGGAAGGATCAAAATAATGTATAAGTGCTTTCACTATTCTTGAAACCTCGCCGTTGCGATAAAGACTATATTTCTGGGCGATTACCCTTTGAGAAAGGTAACCTTCGCCTTTTAAGCACAAATAACGGGAAGTTATTATCGCTTCTTTAAATCCCATCAAAATTAAAGCCCGAAACAAATCTCTCTTCCTTCCTTTTAAATTGAAGAAGAATTCTCGGTATTGCTGATAGTTTTTGGGACAGTACTTTCTTTTGCCCCAACCCTTTTTAAGCCTTCCTTCAATAATCTTTACCTCATGTTCTTGACATAGTCCTTGATAGCGTCTCATTTCTTCTATCATCGGCGGAATAACTTGAATTGTCCTAAGATTTGGCGCCTTCTGCAGAATCAATTTAATCGCCCATAAAAAAGGATAGCCGTGAATATGAACACGGGTTGTTTCTGGGCCTAATTGCTGGAAAGAGTTGGAGGGAGAATTTTGGTTACACTTCAGAGTACCAACTACTACAATTTCAGATTCATTCATTATAGAAATAGAACCTCCTCTATAGACTGATTTTTTATATCTTTGTTAAGTTACTAAATGATAATTTTTAGACTTTTGTATAATACATCACCTATACAAAAAGTCAAGCCCAGTTTTTTGGGGGCTATGTAATAAAAAAACCTTAAAAACGTCGTAACTTTAAGGGAAGGAAACTAATCCCGCTCAAGCGGGGTTGTACCCGCCTTGCGGCGGGTTTTTTTTATTGGCCAAATCTGCGGTTGCGCCGACCATATTCTCTAAGGGCCTTACCTAAGTCCTTTTCGGTAAAAGCTGGCCAGTATTTTTTAGGAAAATAAAGCTCAGAATAAGCTCCTTGCCATAAAACAAAATTGGATAACCGTTGCTCTCCTCCGGCCCGAATAATTAAATCAGGGTCGGGCAGACCGGCAGTAGAAAGATGCTGATCAATTAAACCTACAGTAATTTTAGAAGCCGGAATTTTCTTTCGAACAATTTTTTGAACTGCTTGAGTAATATCCCACCTTCCACCGTAGCTGATAGCTAAGTTTAGTTGAAGTTCTTTATTGTTTTTAGTTAAATCCTCAATCCTAATGATGGCCTTCTGGAGAGATTCAGGTAACTTCTTTTTTTGGCCAATTATTTTTACTTTTACTTGGTATTTTTGGAGATCTTTAATATGGCTTTTATCAGAAATACCTTTTTCCAGCAATTTCATTAAATAACTAACTTCTCTTTTTGAACGATTCCAATTCTCAGTAGAAAAACCGAAGGCGGTAACGACCTTCACTCCTTTTTTTTGGCACCAACGACAAAATTTTAACAGGTTTTGGTAGCCCTGCCAATGGCCTTGCAAGGTCGGCAGTCCTCTTTCTTTGGCCCAACGCCGGTTGCCGTCAGGAAATAAAACTATATGATAAGGAATTTTGCTGTTCATAGTGGTATTCTAATTTGATTGGCTCTTTCTCCTGCTGCCGGGCTGAAATAAAACCGGCAGCAAAAGAAAGCAAAGAAATTAAAATAACTCCAATTAAAAGTATTATATCATCTAAATGACGGTTGACGAATTCTATAATTTTTGTTAGCATATTTTTATATGGCAAAAACGAAAGCGGCTGGTGCCACAAAATTAGGACGAGATTCCTTGCCCAAATATCTTGGGGTCAAACTTTTCGATGGCCAAAAAGCATCAGTTGGCCAGGTTCTGGTTCGCCAGCGGGGCACTAAATTCCTTCCCGGGAAAAATGTTAAGAGGAGCAACGATGATACCTTGTATGCTTTAAAAGAAGGAGTGGTCAGATTCCAAACAAAAAGAAAAAGAGGTTTTGACAACTCTCAAAGAATAACTAAAATTGTTAATGTTGAATAGCTGCCCGGATAAACTCCTTGAATAACGGATGCGGCCTTAAGGGCCGTGATTTAAATTCCGGATGAAACTGACTGGCTACAAAGAAAGGGTGCTTAGGAACCTCAATTATCTCCACCAGGTCTTTTTCCGGATTTATTCCCGCCATAACCATTCCCTTCTGCTCTAAAACATCTCTAAAAGCATTATTCAGCTCGTAGCGGTGCCTATGGCGCTCAGATATGGCAGAACAGCCATAAGCTCTAAAACTGACTGTTTTGGGCTTAATTTGGCACTTGTAAGCGCCTAATCTCATGGTCCCGCCGTATTTTTTATCTCTAAGCAAGGCCTTTTGTTCTGGCATTACGTCAATTAAGGGGTACTGGCAATTTGGAGCAAACTCCGTTGAATTTGCTTTTTTCAAGCCACAAACATTTCTGGCAAATTCCACCACAGCTAACTGCATTCCCAAGCAAAGTCCTAAATAAGGGATTTTTTGTTTTCGGCAAAATTCAATAGCTTTAATTTTCCCTTCCACTCCCCGGCTGCCAAAGCCGCCAGGAACGATTATCCCATCGTATTTTTTTAATTCTTGAAGGGCTTTAGGATTTTTTTCGTATTCCCCAGCTGACAACCAATGAATTTCTGGTTTTCTTTTATAGAACCAAGCAGCATGTTTCACAGCTTCAATTACGGAAATGTAAGAATCCATCAAGGTGAACTTACCGGTCTCAAAATATTTTCCTACCATCCCGATCTTAACTGGCCTTTTAACCGTTCTGATTGTTTTAACCAATCTTTGCCAACCTTTTAAATTTTGCTTTTTTGCTCTCAGGCCAAACTTTTTAAGGATCCTGTTCCCTAAGTTTTCTTTTTCAAAATTAAGCGGTATTTCGTAGATTGATTCAATGTCGGGAGCTGAAATAACGTTTTCCTTATCTACGTTGCAAAAAACAGAAATTTTTCTTTTTCTCGGCTCGTCTAAAGGTACGTGAGCCCGAGCCAGGATGATATCTGGCATAATTCCCGCTTCGTTTAAAGCCCTGACGGCATTCTGAGTGGGTTTCGTTTTCATTTCCCCTATCATTTCCGGAATCGGCAGATAAGTGACTAAAATAAAAAGGACATCTTTGGGTTTTTGAAGCTTTAACATTCTGGCTGCTTCCAAAAAAAGGAGGTTTTGGTACTCCCCCACTGTTCCCCCGATTTCTATCAAAACAAAAGCAGCCTTAGTTTTTTTAGCTGCTTTATTTATTCTGGAGATTACCTCGTTGGGAATATCGGGGACAACTTCTACGCAGCGACCTCCATATTCCAGATTCCTTTCCCGGTTAATGACGGCCTGATAAACCCGGCCGGTAGTCATATAATTAACGCGGGAAAGGTTCTCATCTAAGAACCTCTCGTAGTTGCCCAAATCCTGATCACATTCATCACCGTCATCGGTCACAAAAACTTCCCCGTGCTCTATGGGATTCATGGTTCCAGCATCAACATTGATATAGGGATCAATCTTAACTGCTGTAGCCTCAAATCCTTTACTTTTCAAAATTCTACCAACCGAAGCTATCGCCACTCCCTTGCCGATGCCAGACATAACACCGCCGGCAACAAAGATATATTTTGGCATTATTACTATTTTTTCTCCTCTTCTTTGGTAATAATTACCCTGATTTCGGCTTCTAAGTTATGGTCGAATTTAATTTTAACTGGGAATTCTCCAAGTTCTTTTATGGGTTCTGGCAGTTCAATTTGGCCTTTCTTTATGTCAAACCCTACTTCTTTTAATTTTTCAGAAATTTTTTGGGAACTAATTGTTTCAAAAAGCTGATCTTGTTCTCCTACTTTAATCGGAATGGTAATTTCTCGATCATCAATAGCCGAAGCCAGCTCTTGAATCTTTTTCAAATCTTCTTCGGCTTTTTTACCTTCTATTTCTTTTTGAGTTTCCAGCCAAGCTAAGGCCTCTTTGGTGGCGGGTTTAGCCAGACCTTTAGGAATTAAAAAATTCCGAGCGTAACCATCGGCAACCTCTTTAACTTCGTGTTTTTTCCCTGTTTTTTCTACGTCCTGTAATAGAATTACCCGCATA
>CAYWKA010000005.1:0-14718 GCA_964459265.1 uncultured Candidatus Saccharibacteria bacterium | reverse complement strand
AACTTCGTGTTTTTTCCCTGTTTTTTCTACGTCCTGTAATAGAATTACCCGCATATCAAGATTTTATTTATAAATCGAGGATGAGATTTATCTCATCGCCTATTACTAAATTATACTAAAGATTTTTAATAATTTCAATTGCTTTGTCCAATTGAGGGTCTCTATCCTCTTCATAATCTTCATCTGTCAGCTCTACTTTAATGTCCGGCTCTAAACCAACGTCAGTAATGAGGTCACCGTTTGGAGTCAACCATTTAGCTACGGTAATCTTCAAAGAAGAACCTTCTTTTAATCTTTCTAATTCTTGAACTGAACCCTTACCGAAAGAGGCCTCACCAATTAATTTTATACTGCGGTTGTCCCTTAAGGCACCGGCTAAAATTTCCGAACCTGAAGCTGACCCTTGATTGATTAAAACTACCAGAGGATATTCTGTCAGTCTGGCCGGCCCTTGACTAGGGTAAATTTTTTCTTCTTCCTTTTCGCCAAAATCCTCAATGGTTATAGTGTCTCCTCGTTCCAGGAACCAACCGGCAATATCCTGGGCTACTTCTAAATATCCGCCGGGATTATTTCTTAAATCTAAAATTATTTTTTGAGCCGGGCTGGCCAATATCTCAATCGCTGCCATGTCAAAATCAAGAGAAGCTTTTGCAGTAAAGTGATAGATTTTAACGTAAGCAATGCTATCTTCGATTATCTCCCATTTCAAAGAAGGAACCTCAATCACTGCCCTCTCAATTTCAATTTCTTTGGTCGTCTCCCAGTCCTCTCTATAAATGGTCAAAGTAACCTTACTTCCTTTCGGTCCCCGGATAAGGTCAACTGCTTCATCAATAGTAAGATCGGCAGTTAAAGTATCGTCTACTTTCATAATTTTATCACCAGCTCGCAATCCTGCTTTTTGGGCCGGCGTCCCTTCTAAAGGTGCTATGACCTGCAACTGCCCCTTCCTCATGCCGATTTCCATTCCTACGCCTTCAAAACTCCCTTTGACATCTTCAACAAATCTTTTAGTTTCATCCGGATTCAAAAAAACAGTATAAGGGTCTCCTAAAGATTTTACCATACCGGAAATAGCTCCGTAAATCATTTCCCGCTGGTCAAATTCTTTTCCGTTAACAAACTTTTCTTGGAGTTTATGATAGGCCTCCCAAAAAAGAGAAAAATCAATTTCCTCCGGGGGACAAATTTTGCACTGTGATTTTCCAAAATAAAAACCTCCGCCAAAACTGGCCAGAATGAAAATCACTAAGAAAAGTGAAATTAAATTTTTCCTAACTAAAAAAGGCATATCTAATACCCTTTATACCAAAATTTAAACAAAAAATGTAGGGGCCCGCCGAAGGCGGAAGGGTGACAAGAAAGGTGTATTCTATTTTTTGGCAATTTTATTCTAATTCTTTCTCTATGTCTTTTATTTCTTTACCAATAGTTTCTTCAGAATTTTTTAGAGCTTTGTTTAAATCTTCACAAATTTTTCTTTCTTCGGGATTAAAGCCGGGCTGCGAATCCAATAATTCAATCCTTTTTTCTATTTCTCTTCTTAAAATGGCGAAATTATTATGAAGACTTTCTTTTGCTTCTTTAGTCTCTTTTTTAAGGGTCTTTTTCGATTGCCGAATTTGGAAAATTAAAAATCCGAATGCTAAAATTCCTAAAACCGAAAATAAAGCAAAAATTAAGGCTGACATCCGGAAAGTAACCAAAATTGGTCCCAGAGCCAAGCCTCTTAAAGAGATTTCAATTGTTTCAGGTTGAGTTACCTCACTCACTGCTCCCCTTTGGTCTTCAGCCTGAGTTGATAAAGAGTAAATTCCAGATTTAATTAGTTCTTTGGTAGAAAATGACCATTCCCCCTGATTATTGCTTAAGGTCTGCCATTTCTTTATTATTTTTTCATTTTTTTTCAAGAAAATTGTAATCTCAACTTCAGGCAGGGCTGTCCCTTCTATATAAAAGGTTTCTTCCCCGGATATATAGGTCTGAGGCCACAAGATAAGCTGGGGACTCTCAATAGGTTTCACATCTAAGACTGTCTTAGTTTCAACATTATTGCCAGCTCTGTCTACTGCTCGAACTATAATCGGGTAGTTGCCAGGCTGCTGAGAAGGTAAGGAAAAGGGATTTATCTGAGCTAACATTAAATTTAAGAATTCTCCTTCTCCAAATTTAAATTTATAATAATTAATCCCAGAGGTATCATCATTAGTCTCGAAATATAAGTTTGGTTGAGGATTGGTAGAATCTCCGGCATTATCAATTATTATTTCAAAAGGATAAGGAGGACTGGTATCAATTTGAATCTTTTGGTGGGCAGGCTCGCTCCAGCCTGCTTCATTTTCTAACCTAAGATGGAAGTACCAAACCCCATCATTGATGTTTTCATAAATCTTAGATTGAATTTTGCCCTCAGAATCGGTATCAGGTATAGTATTGGGATTACGGTCTAAAATAAAGCTTACGCCGGTTATAGCTGGTCCTATCTCCCACTGAAAATGAGGGTTGTTATTGTTATACCACTCTTCTTGAGGATGAGTTAAACAAATAATCTGAGGAAGCTCGGCCTCGGGGAGAACTCTTGCTTCTTGAATAAAATATTTTGCTTCTTTAATAAAAACCAAGATATTCGTTCCTTTGCCATCATCGGCCAAAACTTTTCCCTCACCCAAAGTGAGATTGACAATTCCTTCTTTTTTAGCTTTGAAGTTTAGAGTAATTAGGTTTCCTGTCCTGTTAAAACCTGGATGGGGGGTGCCCCCAGAAAATGATATTTCTCCAGCCAAATTGGAAAAGATCGGTTCCTCTGGCCAGAGAGTAAAAATAGAATTCTCTTTTGAAATATTTAATAATTCTAATTTATCTGACGGGAAATAAATAATAGTTTGGGCAGCGTTAATCGGAATACCAGCTGTATCTACTTTGACTTCTACTGAAAAAGTATCTTCAACCATAAAACTTCTGCTTCCTGGGGAGAGAAAAAGCGAAGCTTCTTGAGCCTGAGCAGGGAAAGCAATAGAAAAAAATAGGATGGTAATTGGAATTATTATTTTTTTCATACTTTAGTTTCCCCTAATTTTCTTTTAATTTCTTGGCCATTTTCCTTTGCTTTTTCTTCTATTTCTTTTAAGGCTTTTCTTCTTTGGCTAAGGGTTTTATGGCGTTTATACTGCCAGAGAATAATTATTAAAACAAGAATGATTAAAAATAAGAGAATTAAAATTACTTTCCACCAAGGAAGAAAAATTGTCCAGATATTAATTCCCTTTTTAGTAATGTAAAATATTTTATCAATTGGAATAACTTCAATTTTTTGACTAGAATCCTGCCGATTCAGAGCTTGGTCAAAAGCTCTGACCATTACCTCGTACTCTCCAGTATTTAAAGAAGGTAGTTGATAAGGAGAGAACACTTCAATAAAAAATTCAGTTTCCTTTCTCTGGGGAACTTTGGTCAAATCAATGAGCTTTAATTCATAATGGTCAAGGCCGGAAAGACTATCAGTAGTTATAAAAGAAACAGTTGGCTCTCTGGAAGTCATCACTGGTGAACGTAAAGTGGGTTCAAAAGAAAGAGTAAAATCAGCCGGCGGAGTAGTATCTATAAGTAAAATATAATGAGTTATTCCTCCCCAGGCATTTCCCTTTTTAGCTTTGATGTGAAAATACCATATTCCATCCTCTAAATCAGCGAAAGAGACCGAAGTATGGTTTCCTTCTGAAATATTATCAGGTACCCCGTAAAAACTATCATCAATGCTATAACTAAAATCGGTTACCCCTTCCTCTTTTTCCCAAGAAAGAGTGGGAGAATTGTTGTTATACCATTTATTTTGGTCAGGATGGGTGGGAGAAAAGACTTTGGGACCTTCAGGAGGAGGAATTATAATTTTATAAACTCCCCTTCCAACTGAACTCAAAATATTAGTCCCCTTTCCGTCGTCTAAAAGAACTTGAGAAGAATCTAAAATAGAAACTGCCACTTCCCCGGGATTAATAGCTCTAAAAGTAACAGTTGAAACCAAACCTGAAGAAGTATTAATTCCTGGGGAAGGTACTCCTCCCTGAAAAGTGGCTGTTCCTTCAGTATTGGAAAAAGTGGGCTGGGAAATCCAGACCGCAATGAAAGACCTTCCGGCAGTTGGGCTGGCTATTTGAAGTTTTTTTTGATCAAATTTCAAATCTACTTCTACGGCATTAACATTGTTTCCTCCGGTATTGACAAATATTGAAACATCAAAAGTACTACCAACAAAAAAGGTGCCGGTTTGGGGAGAAAGATAAAGAGAAGCCCCCCCTGCCTCAGTAAAATCCACTCTGATAAAAAAAAGAGAAAATAAGATAAATGATACTAAGAATATTTTTCTCATTTATATCTTCGTGGCTTAATATATCTTTTGTAGAACCACCAGCCAACAGCTCCTCCGCTTCCCAGTAATAAAAATCCTAAAATCCAAATTAGCCACCAAGGAAAAGGAGTGACCATTCGAAATCTGGCTTCGGCTTCCCTGGTATTTCCGGCTTTATCTGTTGCTTTTATTATAGCATTATATTTCCCGGCTTTTTTAAATGGAACTTGGTAAGGACTAATTTCTTCTGTAAAAAATGAACGAGAAGGTTCAGCAGCGCTCAAGTCAATTAAACTTACCTCATAATGGGAAATTCCGGAGAAATTATCAGTAGTTTCAAAATAAACCATGGCCTGATAGCCAATTAATCTGGTGTAAGTTTCAACTTTGGGAGTAAATTCATTAGGAGGAGTGTTATCTATCCGAACTTGCGAATGACTGGTCTTCCCCCAGATTCCTTCTTTTTTCTGCCTGATATGAAAATACCAAACTCCATCCCCTACTTCAGTAAAGGAAGCAAGAGTTTCTCTTCCTTCAGAAATCCCATCTGGTCTTCCGTTTGGATTTTGGTCAAAGCTCCAGGAAAAATCGGTTACCCCTCCTTCTTTTTCCCAGGAAAAAGTAGAACTGGAATCACTGTACCAGACATTGGGATTGGGATGAGTAGGAGAAAAAACTATGGGCCCTTCTGGTGGAGGAATTAAAATATGATATTCGCCATTAATTTTGGTAGTTAAAATATCAGTTCCCTTTCCATCATTTAAAAGAACCCGAGACCCTTCTCGAAATTCAACTTTAGCAGTTCCTGAAGCTACCGCCCGGAAAGTGATAGAAGATACCAAGCCAGCTGAAGTGGTAATTCCTCCCGGAATCCCTCCTCGAAAACTAATTATTCCTCTTTCATTTGAATAGTTGGGAGGAGTAAGCCACTCAGCAATAAATGAAGCCCCAGCTGTGGGAGAGGTAACCTGCAGGATTTCTGGAGGAAATTTTAACTCAGCCCAGACCACATTAATCTCATTTCCCTCAGTATTTGCAAAAACCGAAACACTAAAAGTACTTCCTACGAAAAAACTCCCCGAAGAAGGAGAAAGATAAAGTTCAGCACTAGCTGCCTCAACCGAAGATCCACTGATAAAAGAAAGTATTAAGATAACTAGGATTAGAAATATCCTTTTCATTTTTTAATTCTTTTAAAAATCCACCAGATTACTCCTGCTCCAATTAAAACCGTAATTATTGCCAAGACATCTTTCCAGGTTATTTTATAGGGAGGTTTAATTTCTGCTTCTCGCCAATTACTTGCTTTATCATAAGCTCTGACAACGATTTTCTTTCCGAGGACTTGCTCTTCGAGTAAATAGGGACTGGAAGCTTTTTTAAAATCTCTTTTTCCTTCTTTTACTTCAAAATAATCTATACCCGAGGTTTTATCAGTAGCAGCGAAGCTCAAGAAATACTTTCCTTCAAACATTGCTGGGTCTTGTCCAATTTCTAGTTTAAATTCTTCTGGAGCAGTAGCATCAATCATTGCCCGATAGCTTAGACTTCTAGACCAATCCTCACCTGGTAATTTTTGTTTTAAAGAAAAATAGTAAATTCCATCTTCCAAATTTGGATATTCCATATCCCCCAGCCAAATAAGTTCACCTTCTGGTTTATCAAGAATATTATCTGGTTCGGCTAAGGGATCTCGGCTTAGAAGATAGCTATATTGAGTTCCTTCAATTAAATCCCAATGAAGATGGAGAGTGTTTGATTTGGACCATTTGTTTTGGTCAGGATGGGTTCTTGAAGAAATTGTTGGAAGTTCTGGTGGTTTTAAAACGATTTCATAATTTCCCTCCAAAAAATTTAATTCTGCTGGTGTTCCCTTGCCATCATTTAATAAAACCTGAGAGCTTTCTTCAAAATTAATCATCGCCCTGCCTATCTTTTTTTCTTTAAAAATAATTTTACCAATTAATCCCTCTTTTCCATTAAAACCTTCTGATGCCCCGCCAATGAAAGTAATTAAACCATCTTGATTAGAAAAACTGGGTTCTTTGGCCCAGAGATTTAAGATTGAATTTCCCTTACTGAGATCAATGACTTCCAGCAAGTCTGGCGGAAATATTAAATCTGCTTCAACAGCATTAATTTCTTCATTTTCAGTATCCAGTTTTATCTCAATTATAAAAGTATCACCCTGATAAATAGTCTGGGATTGAGGCATTAAATAAAGGGTTGCCCCTTCTACCATTGAAGGTAGAAGTAAAAAAAGAATAGAAATTGTGAATAATGAATTACGAATCATAAATTATGTTAGCCTGTCCATTGATACATCATTATTGAAAAATCAGTAAGATCTACTATTCCATCCTGATTAATATCTACACAGACATTTTCGGGAGAAGTGCTCTGCCAGAAATAAAGTAAAATTGAAAAATCAATTATATTAATCTTGTCATCAAAATTTAAATCTGCTCCTTTGCATTTTACTGAAACTGAAAGGGAAAGAGTCTGAGAAAATGGACTTTGCTCTCCATCTCCAAAAAAAGCCTTAGCCCTAACCTTGTATTCTCCTTCATTTAGAGGGCTGGTGTCTAATTGGTATAGCCATTTCCCTTCCAAAGAAGCAATGGTTTCTTTAACAATTTCTCTGGGGGAAATAAATATATTAACCTGGCTTTCTGGAAAAACTTGTCCTAAAATATTAACTTTATCTCCCCAGCCTACTCGAGCGAGACCAAGTTCAATGGTGGGGGGAACAAAAATCCCAGAGATGGTGGTAGTAGTTCCTCTAACCAAATCAATCGTAAAACTTTGGGTAACTGACCTCCTTCCTTCGGTATCCTCGGCCCAAATTCCGAAAGTATAAGTGCCCTCAGGAACTCCGCTTAATTCTTTTTTAAATAAACCTGAAGATTCAGCACTAAAGGTAGCAGTCACCCTATCATTTTTTAAAAGAGTTAAAATAGCAGCAGGGTAGGCTCTTCCTTCAAAAACAACTTTAGTGGGTGGAATGTAGATGGCTCCTCCTCCTGGAGGGGATGGAGGGGCTTCCCCTTCAATGGTTGCAGAAATGCTCACTCCTTCTTCTACCGGAGGTGCTTGGCTATATCCTAAAACTGGGAAAAAAAATAAAATTGTAACTAATAATAAAATCCCTAATTCCCTCATTTATTTATTATACAAAAAAAATCGTCCAGTTAAAACTCTGAACGATTTTTTATTTCTCAATTTATTATTTTCTCAATTTTTATTACGTTTCTTTTTCTCCTCTGACCAGTATCCTCAAGGCCATTCTCCATCTTTTTCTGGTTTTATAAAAGTAAAATATAATTATGGCTAAAACTAAAATAATTCCCAAAATTATTTTCCAGGGGAAAACCCAAAAAGTTAAAACCGGTGGGTTAAAGGGGACGTTGGTTGTCCCGTAACCTCCAACTAACATAGCAGTATAACGACCAGCTAACCATTTTTTATCCCAGGAGGTTTCAATTTTTCTAATAGCACCGGGAATAACATTATTTTGAGGAAATTCCACATCGGCTACTTTTTTATCCCGCCAATCAGTAATAACGACGAAACCTCGGGGCCTAAGATGAATTGTTCCGGTATTTTCAAACCTGATGGTAAAATCTACTGGCCCTGTTTCCAAAAAAGAAGGGCAAGAAAAATCTTTAATAATTAACTCTTCTCTAATTTCCCCCGAAACAGTTAGTAAAACCAAAGCTCCGACTTTTTGAGCAATGGCTGCTCCGGTAACTTCCTCACCCACCACTCCAGCAGTAGAAGCTAAAACCGAGCCATATTTCCCACCTGGCTCAGCATTTTCTGGAATATTGATAGTAAAGTTAACAAACTTTTGTTCTCTAGGTTCTAAGGTAAATTCAGCAGGCTCAGCAGTTATCCATCTGGCTAAAGAATAAGTTTCGGTTTCAGCTGGTTCAACTATAACCTCTCCCGTCTCTCCAATTACAGTAAAATCCTCCACTTCCATTTCTATTGCCACAATACTATCAGTCGGATTATATACTTTCAGTATATTAGTTAAAACATCTCCGGGATTTGCCGTTAATTCAAAAGTCAAAGGAGAAATACCAATTCCTCTTGCTTGAGCAAAAACCTCATTAGCCAAAATTAATCCTCCAACAACAATCAAAACTATTAAAATCAATGGCTTTATTCTTATCATGCCAATCACCAAACCGACACTAAGTTCCCCTTTCGGGGAAACTCTAACGAAACAAACACGAAATAGTTTGGGTCAGTTTTGCCTATAGTTTTGTGTCAGTTTGGCGGTATATTAGTAAGTCGGGGTGGTAATTAAAGTAAGGGTATCACTATAAGAACCGGCCGGGGTATCTCCAGCGATTGAAGCCTTTGCCGAAATATCAACATTTTTAGCATCGAGGGGTCCACTAGCAGTAGCAAAAGTCTGAGGAATCCGGGAAATTGCTAGATCATTAGTAGTATCATTATCAAATCCCTCATCAATAGTAATACCACTACCAGCACCCTTTCCATAAACTCCATACTCTTCTGAGCCAACCGAAACATCTGAAGAAGCAACAGCTGGAATTAGTTCTGTTGTTGAAGATTCATACAATCCAGCAGTTGAACTTCCATCTCCGTCGTCTTTTATTGTGATTCCCATGCCACTGGCGGCATTAGTTGAAACCTGAATGTAGGTAGGTGCATCATCACCAGGTTCAGAAGTAGCACCGGCTTCATTAGCCGTAGCATAACGAATTTCACTTGAATCCAAAGTTCCAAAACCAATAGCTGAATCAGAAATTGTAACAGACAGAGTTTCAGCCACTGTTGCTGAAACCGTAACTCCAGCAATGATGTAAAAAGCAGTTACACCACTGTCAACTGCAGTAGAGCAGGCTTCATCAGAATAGGTATTAATCCAGGCATAATAAACTCCAGCCGAAGTAGGGTTAGTGATGCTATCTGTTGAGAAAGAAGCATTGGTGCCACCAATCTCACCAGTGCTATAAGTATATTTGACATCGCCATCAGTAGTGAAAGTACCAGTCCAGTGGGTTTGATCCCAGACGTTCCAGTCACCGGCATCACCTTTGGCTGCTCCAGTGGTACTCAAACCTGTTGGCTTAGTGCAAGAGCCGGTTATGTCAGATTCGTTACAAATTCGCATCCTTAAACACTTGACCGTATCTGTTGAGGTAGTTCCCTGAAAATCGTAGGTTACTGAAGTTGAAGCCGCGGTTGGTCGAGAATCAGAAATTTTCATCTGGCGGCTAGTTATTTGAGCTGCCTGACTAATTGGAATTGCTAGATACATTGCCACCAACGTCAAAATCAACCCCAAAATTAGAGCAGTTTTCCCGTGTTTTTTAATCTTTTTCGCCATTTAATCTTTCTATATTTTTTATTTTTTAAATTATTTACCTGTTCGACCTTTTATTTTAAAAATTTTTAATTTTATTTGAATCTCAGGCAGAGTTTTTTATTCTAAATAACACCCAAAATGCTTTTTTTATTCGCTTTCCATATTTTAACACTAAAAACAATAACAAAGCAAATATTAAAACTGTGGATAAACCAAATTTCCAAGGGAAGACCCAAAAACCTATGTTCTTTTTTATTATACTATTCTCTACCGCCAATGTTAACTGGGCCTGGTATTTTCCCCAAAGTAAATTCTGGGAAATAAAATTGGAAATTGCCGCTGGTAAATACTTTTCTAATTTTTCTGGCAGCTCCGGTTTAAACTCTACTGGAAACTGGCGGATTTTACCAGGTAAAATTGTCGTCTTTTGAATTTCGGTCTCCCCTACTGTTTTACCATTATTTGCCAAAATCACTAATTTCCCTTCAGGCTTAATATGATAAATATCGCTATTTTTAATTCGGAGAGTAAATGGTAAATGACCTGTTTCAACAATAGAGAATATTTCTTTTTCAGCTGCTCGAACTTCAGAAAACAAACCAAAAGTGCCAGCCACCAGGTTTTCCAATCTCCTCAAGTGTAAATTTTCCGGAATATTAAATTCAACAATAGTAAAGGGTTCTTCAGGTTTGGTTAATCCTTCAACCTCAACTGAGAATAAAAATATTACCCCAATCACTGGTATAGTTTTAATCCCCTCTTCTTTAAAATAATAAGAGGGCAATTGGGGTTCAAACAAAACCGTGGCATAATGACCACCTGGCTCGGCATTTTCTGGAATTTCAATTGAAAAATTTACTTCTTCAACTTCTCCCGGATCTAAGATAAAATTCGGATTTTCCGTTTTTATCCAAAAACGAGGGGCAAAAGAAGGATCTTGGGATGCCTCATCCAATATCATCTGGCCAGTTTCTTCTTCAGCTGTAAAATCAGTAATCTTAACTGCTATTGGAATTGCCACCTCGCTTTGGTTTAAGACCTTAATCTTATCTTTTAAAACTTTACCGCGTTCAACTTCTAATTCAAAAGTGTGGGGACTTACTCCCAACTTTGGGGAAATCTCTTGAGCGCTTGCTATTCCGCCAATAAATAAAAATATTAAGCTAATTAAGATTAATTTTTTAATCATAATTTTAATAATTGGCAGTACATATATAAACCACTGTAGTCTCATACGGTCCTGGCCTTCGAATACTTTGAGCAGCAATCCGGTAAGTAATAGTATTCTGTTGATTATTACAAGGGCACTCGGTGTTACTTCGGTCAGCAACCGGATCGCCAGAACCACTATGAACGAAGCCAGCGAATTTTGGCCCAGAGAATCTATCAGCCGTTCCTCCAGTTAAGGTAGTATCATTTGTTGAATAGCCAAAACCATAAGAACCAGCAGACCAAGTGGTAGGACTGGCATTTGTTCCCGACCAGTCAGAAATTGTTTCTGAACCGCACTGGCCGGAATCCGAACAGGTCATCGTCTGGGTTGACCAAGCAGTAATTAGATAACCATTGGTAGCAGAAGTAGTAACAGTAAGAGTATTTGTTTGGTTTGTGGGATCTCCTCCGGGAGTAATTGTTCCAAAATCGATGTCAAAGGAGTCAATAGAGAAGGAAAGTCCGTTCAACATTCCCACATACCAGGTACCAGTAGTTGGAGGTTCATTACGAGTACCTTCGGTGTTATTCGCATCAATGTTATTTCTCTGCCAGGATTCAGAAATACATTCATCGTGACCTGAGGCAGTATTTAAGGTTGAAGTTAAATATTTACCGCCGTAATCATCATAATAATCGTATTCCCCATAATCTGCCTGCCAATCAATGTGCATATTGTAGAGATAATAGGTATAACCAGTGCTTTCTCGTTTATATTCTCTTATTCTAACTGCTCCAGCTGTTACTTCTTCTGGTTGAGGAATTTCTCCATCTGATTCAGTACCAGTGGTCTGAGAAGTAGCCGGCCCTGCCCAGGAACTACCATTCCATTTATAAACAGTGCTAGCTGGCGTACCGCTATTTTCAGAAATGGTAACGTCACTATCTCCAGTATCAATATCAGTTGCCGGAGTAAGCTCATCAACGACGTGAACTCCTAAATACCAATCAACGTTAAGGATAGCACCGGCAGCTGGGGCAACTTCAGAATTTAAAGTGGTATTCAAAACAGTAACCGTACCAGCATTGACCTTCAAATATTCTATAGTTGCTTCCTGAAAAGTTAATTCAGAACCAGTATTGTTATTAAAGTTCCAAGAACCAGAAGCTGGAGCATAGGTAACAGTAGTCTTATCACCAGAGGCAGTTTCTCCTCCCTTAATTTCTAAGTCCTCTCCTGAGCCAACAGTTACTGAAGCTCCAGATTGAATAATGACATTGCATTGCCTGGTAACAGCAGCACTATCAAAGTCTTTGGCATAAGACCAGTAATCAGTGGCACTATCTGGAACGGTATAAGCTCCCCAGATATAGAGATCGCCATCTGTAGCAGCGTGGTCCATTGAATAGAGGGTGCCATTAATTGTGTAAGTAGAAGCAGAAGAATCCCACATCCTGATGTATTGGCCAGAGTTAACCTGAAAGGTAGCATAAGCGTCTCCGCCAACATTTTTAGTGGTATTAATACAATAGGAGCCTGAGCCAGCCAGGATTAAAGTTGAACCCGTCCAGGTGGTAGCTGCACCACCAACGTCATTTTTAAATTCTCCCTGAACAGTAATTGTTCTATTGGTAGCATCAAAGGCAGTGACATTGGTCAAATTAAAATTGCCAGTGGCCGTTAAATTATTAGTCGAAATCGTCCAGTCACCCCCTGAATTATTAAAAGTGATGTTAGCGAAATCATAACCTGTTCCCGTCCCACCGGTATTTATGGTCTCACTACCGGCTGAGGAATCAAAAGTGACAGTGCCACTATTATGAGTAAAAGTGCCGCTGTTTGCCCAGCTCCCGCCAACAGTAAAGGAAGACGAGGTAGGGGCAATGAAAGTGGCATTGGCTGAAATGGTAAAATTACCATTAACATCTAAGATAGGATTATTAGTAGCTCCGGTAACTGTTAGTTGATCTGTCCCATTGCCGATTAATAAATAATTGTTGGCAGTAAGTGTCTGGCTGGTTGTGGTTGCTAAAGTGTAAGTGGGACCTCCTTCTGGTGTATAATCAACCTCAACATAAGCTTGGGTGCAATAAGCATCCTCAGAAGCTGGAACTTGTAGACCAATAGCTACTTGTAAACTATTTAGATCGCTAACCTGCCAAGAACCACCACCAGGTCTAGCCAGCTCCTCAGAAAACGTAATCCACGCTCCAGACAAGTCAGATTTCCAGTACTTCCGAATTGTTTGGGTAGTTCCGACAACATAGATATACGTATCGTCTTCGGCTATGCCCGTAATCTGCGTCCCATAGTTAGCAGTCTCATCCACGTACGATAAATCGGACTTCAAATATTGCCTAACCGTTCCAATGCTATACCCACCGGCGTAAATGTACGTACTGTCTAGAATTACAGTGAAGATACTATTTCCATAGCTTGGGGTCTCGCCTACGTAAGATAAATCAGACTTCAGGTACTTCCGAATAGTATTAGTAATAGCTCCGCCAGCATAAACATGAGTATCATCTATGGCTATGCCGAAGATATTACCGCCGTAGCTAGCAGTCTCATCTACATAGGACAAATCAGATTTCAGGTACTGTCGAACCGTGTTAGTGACAGACCCGCCGGCGAAAACATATGTGTCATCAATAGCCACTGCCATGATATCATCGTTATAGCTAGGAGTCTCACCAATATAAGACAGGTCAGATTTCAGATACTTCCTGACTGTTTCAGTATCCTCCCCACCAACGTAGATATGCGTATCATCTACTGCTATAGCGCGGATCGTGCCGCCATAACCGGCAGTTTCACCAACGTAGGATAAGTCTGATTTCAGGTACTTCCGAACCTTCTCAGTAGTAGGTCCACCAACGTAAATGTGCGTGCTATCTATGGCTATAGCACGGACTGTGCCGCCATAGTCAGCGGTCTCGCCTACGTAAGATAAATCAGACTTCTTATATTTCCGAACTGTTTCGGTCGTAGAACCGCCAATGTAAAGATACGTATCGTCCATAGCTACAGCCATGATTGTCCCACCGTAGCTAGGGCTTTCGGTAGCTACTTTTGTCCCCTCTGTTTCCGTACTAGACAACCTTAAGAAAGGCTGAGCAAGCCCTCTGATCCTCAGAAAAGCTGTGACCGAGTTAATTGTAGAGCCACTGGGTATTGCCGTGCTATCAAGGTTATAGGCATCCTTTTCCTGCGTGCCAGAAGACGTGTACACATAATCATCGTCATCTACTGTCGCCTCATCTACCTTTTCCCAGTGCGCTCCTGAGTCAGGATACTGACTCGCTATATTCGTATAGTCACCAGCAGCATTTGGCCTCAAAATTTCAGTATCCGGTGGGTCAATCAGCTCAAGGTTGTAATATGTGGTGGCTGTAATATTGGTATCTTGGTCAGTGGTATACCTGAAGGTAGAAGTTGAAGCATTAAAGACTCCATTAATTACAAAAGGAGTGCTGGTGGTACTATAGCCATCAATGTCCCAGGTTTTTGAACCGGCATTTAAAGTTTGATTTGCCGCAATAGTAAGGAAGTTGGAGATTATGGTGGTGCCCGTGCTCCCTGCTGTAGTGGTGGAACTATCAACACCGTTTCCAAAGGTCAAATTATAGAAAGTCCATTCTGATGTCCCGCCAAAGTTGCCAGTGCCATCGAGTAAAAATGTTCCGCCAGTTAAATTAATTACTCCGCCACCAGTAGCATTGCCACCATTAACTGTAATATTTTGGGTGCCAATAAGAGTGCTATTGGTATTGATGGTTAAATCATTAGAGGCAGTGATAGCTCCTTCAGGATTGTAGTTTTCAGCAACCGAGCCGCCTAAGGTTAAATTATTATAGGTGGCGTTCTCAATAG